>JALYXP010000045.1 GCA_030947045.1 Verrucomicrobiota bacterium
GTCGATTCGCCCTAGCGATCATGCCGATCGGCGCCTACGATCCGTGGATTCGTTCCCACGCGACACCGGAGCAGGCAGTCCGGATGGCTGACGCGGCGGGCGCAGACCACATCATGCCGGTGCATCACCAAACTTTTCGGTTAAGCGCCGAGCCATTCCGCGGACCGATTGAGCGGTTCGAAGCGGCGTTACAAAGCGCGCCCGAGAGAATCGCGACGCGTGAAATCGGCGACACATTTCGGCTATGCAGGTAGAGGAACACACGTCGGTGCCGCGGCCTCGAGCGGCGGAAAAGGAGACGCGGCCCTCACACACGCTGCGCCACCTAATTTTCGACATCGTTCTGTTAACATTCGCGGCGCTGGTTTGTGGCGCGTCGCTCCTCGTCCTCCTCCCGGCGCCGACGAGCGCTCTCTGGATCACGGCGATCATCGTCACGGAGTGGGGCCATTTCGTGACGCTGTTCTGTCTGCTGCTGGCGATTGCGATTTTGCAGAGGCGCTCCAGCCTTGCTCATTGCGCGGCTGCGTTACTGCTCGTCGCAGCCATGCTCTGCGTGGTCCCGGTGGCAAGGGCGGTGATCGTTGCGAGTACGTTGCCCGCGCGATCGGCAGCTGCATTTGGCGGCACGCACCAGTCAACGCGCGAGCCACTCAGCGTCGTCGACCTCTTCCGCGGCGTGGTGAGCGGCAACGTCAATGTGACCGAACACATCTACGGTTCGGCCGGTTCGAAAAACCTGAAGCTCGATTTATACCAATCGGCTCCGCGCGCGGCCGCGCAGCCGCTGGTTGTGATGATCCATGGCGGCTCGTGGAGCGGCGGGAATAAACGCGAGCTTCCCGCGCTCAATCGTTTTCTCGCCAGCCATGGTTACACCGTCGCGGCGATCAATTACCGACATGCGCCGGCGTGGCGATGGCCGGGCCCGGTCGAGGATGTTTTCCGTGCCGTCGACTACCTCCGCGCTAACGCGGCAGAGTTCGGCATTGACGCGAATAACATCGTGTTAATCGGCCGTTCGGCCGGCGGTCAGATCGCGCTTTCCGCTGCCTACGCAAACCGCGATTCTGCGATCCGCGGTGTCGTTTCGTTCTACGCGCCGGTGGATCTTGCGCTCGCGTATGCGCAGCCGAGCGCGCCAGGCGTACTCGACTCGTGCCGTGTGCTCCGCGATTACCTCGGCGGCACACCTGCCGAGGTGCCTGATGCCTATGCGAATGCATCGCCCATCAATTTCGTGGCCGAGGGAACGCCACCGACGCTGTTGATCCACGGCGGCCTTGACCCAATTGTGGCGCCGGTGCACAGCGAATTGCTGATGACACGTCTGCAAGACTCAGCACGCCCCGTTTTGTATCTGTATCTGCCGTGGGCCACGCACGGGTGCGATGCCAACCTGAGCGGCCCAAGCGGCCAACTAAGTCTATACGTGATCGAGCGATTTCTTGGCTCCGTGTTACCGACAGGCGAGCGCCCAAACGGCTGACGCCGTCACTCCCGAGGCGTAGACCTTCTGCTTGATCCCCCGAGAGGCGGGTGCCATCTTGGCGCCCCTTTGGGAGCGCGCCGAAGTAGCTCAGTTGGTAGAGCAGCTGATTCGTAATCAGCAGGTCACGGGTTCGAGTCCCGTCTTCGGCTCCACTTCGCCTTGTCCCGCGCAAAGGAAGTTCCGCATCGTGACTGCAATCTGCTTGTGCCGCACGCCTCTTTGATCGAGATATCGCGCCATGAAACTACTTAAACAAATGACGTGCCTCGCGCTCGCCGTAGCGGCACTTGCTTTCTCACCTACCATTGCCAATGCCGAAGGCGAAAACGGGAATTTCAAAGTCACGAACACGACGAAGACAAAGATCGTGAAGCTGCTCGCAAGCGAAAATGGCAAAGACTATGGCAACTTCGACCTCGGCGATGGAATCGCCCCCGGCAAAACGGTGACGCTGAACTGGGGTAAAAACACGAAGGATACTGGCTGCAAATGGTTCCTGAAGGCGGTTTTTTCAGATGGCGAAGAGTCTGAGGCGCAGAAGTTCGACTTCTGCGAAGATGACCTCGAGCTGGAATTCTAAGAGCGCTCGCGCCTAACAAGTAAGGAGCCCCGGCCAGCAATGGTCGGGGCTTTTTTGTTGTGCTCGTGCGTCAGTTTATGGTCCCGCGGTGGAATCCGACGCGAAGATGCGTCGGAGCGAAGCCAGGATACCGCCTCCAATGATATTGGAACGCGCCACTAACACCGGGCAACGCGCGCGGTCGACGATACTCTTCGTCAGGTCTCCCATGATGTAATGCTGCAGCGCCCCGCGCGCTTGAGACGAGCCGGTGACGATCATGTCATAACCGCCGTCGTGCAGCTCGCGAAAGACCTGCTCCAGCACGATGCCGTGTCGCACGCGAACGTCCGCACGGACGCCCATTTTCTCGAGCCGCTCTTTTTGCAGGCGCAAATTCTGGCCGAGCTCTGAACCGGCTGCGAGGAGTGCGTCGACATCTTCTTCGAGCCGGACAAGGTCGGCGTAGATCGCGGGCGGTTCCGCCATGACGTGGAGCAAAGTGACCGATGCGCCGGCGCACTTGGCGATCTCACCCGTCAGCTTGACCGCGGCCTCGATGTAGCGCTTGCCGCCCGTGCAAACGAGGAACTTCGCGAAGTTCTCGCGCTCGCCGGCCGCTACCAATACCGGGGCGGGAATGGCTTTGATGACTTCGTAGGTGCGCTGCGACCGCCGGTGGCGTCCGCCGGCTTGTTTCACACGCGCACCGATGATCACCAGGTCGAATGTGTTGCTGGATGTTTGCTGCAGGATCTGGTCGATCGGCTCGCCGGCGCGGAGCACGATCTCGGGTGTAACGCCGAAACTGCCCAGCAATTGCGCTTCCAACTCCAACGCCGCGCGGAGTGGCTCCTGATGCTCCGGTTGTTCGGCGATGCCGAGCAACGTGACATTCGCGCCGCACGGCCCCGCGACCAGTCCGCCGATGCGAGCCGGAAGATCGGCGGTGTCTGTGCCGTCGCTGCAGATTAGAACGCGCATTGTGGTTAGATTTTGTGCCCGGTCAGCATGGTATAAATCACGATCGCTGCACCGATCAGCGGCAGCGGCACGAATGCGAGCCGGATCTTGGGGCCGGCGAAATATTGCGTGGAGATCGCGCCAATCTGCGCGCCGATCGCGGCGCCGGTGTTCATGACCAGCGCGATCAGGATGTCGACGTTCCCCTTCATCGCGTGACTAAAGGTGCCATAGCTCGCGGAGATGATGATCTCGAAAAGATCGGTGCCGACGGCAAGATGCGTCGGGATTCCGAGGACGTAGACCAACATTGGCATCCGGATGTAGCCGGCGCCGCCGCCGAGGAAGCCGCTAAATAGGCCGCCGATGAACGACACCAGGATGATGACCCAGATCGAGATCGATTTCACACCGGACGCAGGTAGCGAGATCATCGGCGCCAGCTGGAACCGTTGAATCGATTGCGTGACGTGCGTGAAGGACGATTCGTCGTCGCGCGCGGCCTTCGGTCGCGCCGTCGCGGCGTTCTGCTTCTGGAGTCGCAGCGTCTTCCACGTCTCCCAGATCATAAAGGTCGAGATGCTCACGTAAATGACGACCGACACGATGCTGACCACGGAGTTCACGTTTCCGGCGCGCTTCAGAACCTGGATTAGCTGCGCGCCAACCTCGGCGCCGAGGATCGTTCCGAAAGCCATGATCAATCCGAGCTTCAGATCAACGTTGCCGAGCGCACGGTGGCGTTTCGCGGCGACAACAGATTTACCGACGATGTGGGCGAGATCAGTCCCGACCGCGAAATTCCAATCAAGTCCGGCGGCACGGAGCGCAGGACCGGCGATGAAGCTCCCGCCGACGCCGAAGAAGCCACCCATGATGCCGATCAGGAATCCGACGACGACCAGGTAGACCGGACTGATGTCCGCGCCGGAGATCGGAAAGTGCATTACCTATTCGGATCGTCCGCGGAACAGGCGGAGCAACCACGTCGTGACAGACTCAAGCGCGACCGCCTGTCCGATAATCAGCGCGATCGAGACGAGGGAATAAACTAACGTGTGGTTCTTGTGCAGGTGGCCTAACCAATCCGCCAGGAAGTGCAGGACAAGGAAGAAGTAGGCGACGACGAGAACGGCGTAGATCGGCAGCTCGATCAGCAAGGCGCCGAAAGTATGAGACGCTTCCGCTTTGCTTTTGCGAGGTGCCTCGGCCACAGCCAATCATCGCGCTTCGCACCCTCGGCGGTCGCGCGTAAATTCGAACTAAGAGACCGTCTCGGCTTCAGCGCCATGCGGACTTTTCCGCGAGGGCAGATCGGGGTCCAGAAAGCCGAGCATGTGCGCGTGATTGATGACCCGCACGCCTTCCTGTTGCTGCAGATCCGCGATGTTTTGGTGAAACGCTTCCATCTTCGTCCAGTGCACCTTCGGCCGGAAATGATGCTCGGCGTGGTAGCCGTTGTAGAAGAAGAGCCAGTTGTAGATTTTGCCGTAGCTACTCACGCCCCAGGCGATCGGCTTATCGGGATTCGCGCCGTAATGCCGGAAGTAGCCGTTCAGATAACTAAAGCAGTGGCCCAGATAAAAGAACGGCAGGAAAAAGCAGATGATGTAGCGCCAGTTGAGCACGCACATCAGGAGCAGCGAGGTAGCGAATGCCGCCAGCTCGATGTTTCCCCACATCACCTCAGCCTTGCCGCGCTTCTTTAGCTCGCGGCGGATCGCAGCGGGATTATCACGGAAGAAGCTCAGGAACACGTAGCTCCAGGGATTCTCCGCCTCACCTTCATGCCCATGTCGGTAAATCGAGAGCCAGTCGATCGTCTCCCCATCTTCACCGGGGCGATCGGAGTTCCCCTTGTGATGCTGCATGTGCACGACGTCGTAGTAGGTCTGCGAGAAGCAGCAGGCGACTGACTCGACGACACCGAAGAGGCGGTTCAGCAGAGTCGACCGGAAGAACGGGTTGTGGATGAAGTTGTGCGCCACGCCGTTAATATTGGCGTTCACCATCAACGAGTAGATGAATCCGAGGATCAACATGATCCAGAGCGGTGTGTGCGGGTAGAGCAGGAACATCCCGACAAACCATGAGAGGTGAAACAAGGCTGCGAGTGTCGGAACGATATCCCAGCGGCTGTGTGCAAAAACCTTCGACGTCGTCGTCGGTCGTTCGTAGCGGATTTGGTCGGCCTTCATGGTCTGGTGCGGCGCTAGAGTAGCGCAAGAATCGGCGGAAATCACTGCTTTGCGTAGCGGCACGACGCGGCAGAATCGCAGTTGCGCCATCCTGCTTCCTGTTCAACTGATTCAGCCCCGGAGGACAAAAGGGGGAAAAGCACATGGATTCTGATTTAATTACGCGACGGCTTCTGCAGGCAGGAGCACTGGTTTTAATTGCTGACGGCATCATGGGGTTGGTCGTGCCGCGCTGGCGTTCGGTGCTCTGGCGTTTCGGACCAGAGATCGCACGCGCTGCCTCAGAGGAACTGGCCGATCATGCGGTGACGGCGCGGTGCGTCTACGCCGCCGAGGCAGTGCTCGGCTTGGCGATAGCGACGCAGCAGATGTCGGACGAATAGCGGCGAGCCCGCCAGAAAACCTGGCGAACGAGTGATGAGCAGCAATTCCACGGAGCGTGTTTCCGTCATCGTTCCGACGCTGAACGAGGCGGAGAACATCGAGCCGTTGGTCGCGCAGATTCTCGCCGCAGCCTCCTCGTTGCTCGAGATCGTGATCGTCGACGACTCGTCGAATGACAACACGCCGCAGCGCGTCGCCACGCTCGCTGCGACGCAGCCCGTGCGTTTGATCGAGCGCTTCACTCCCTCGTTCGGTTTATCTGGCGCGGTGATCACCGGCGCGCGAGCTGCGCTGGGTGACATCCTCGTCGTCATGGACGCTGACCTCAGCCACCCGCCCGAGGAGATCATGAATCTCGTACGGCCGATCGCGGAGGATCGTGCCGACCTGGTTATCGGTAGCCGATATGTGGCCGGCGGCACGACGCCCGGCTGGCCGCTCTACCGCAAGGCGATGTCGCGGGTCGCCGCCGCGATGGCGTATCCGATCACGCACGTGCACGATTCGATGTGCGGCTTCTTCGCCGTGCGGCGTTCTCTCCTGCTTGAGTTGGCGCCCGAAGCGACTGGGTTCAAGATCGCGTTTGAAGTGATCGTTCGCGGTGGGCGCGAGCTACGTGTGCTCGAGATCCCGATTGCGTTTCGCGACCGCCGCCGCGGCAAATCGAAGATGACGTTCGCAGTCGCGCTGCTTTTCGGCATGCGGTGGATCGCCGCAGCCTCGCGCGTGCTTTTGCGCGGCGGGACGCGCGCTACTCCCGTGCCTGCCCTCCGGCCGAGCCGCGACCTTCCGCCGACTTAAAACAGCGTCTGCTGATTTGGCACCTGCGTCGACTGCGACGCGACGCAAAGCCACTGCCCGCTGCGCTGCGTCCACGTATCCGTCCACCGGTAGCTGTAGGTAAACGCCTTCCCTGCCTCGTCTTTGCCAATCTGTCGCGTGGTGCCGACGACCACCGCGGAGTCGCCATGCACGCGCACATCCATCCGCGTGTTCGTCGCCGAGGTGTAGCTATTCTTGTCTTTCTTGATTTCAGCGAGCAATCCCGCCTTGTTCACGAATCTTCCAGTCGCGGTCACGCCGATGTAATCCTCGGCGACGAGCGTCTGCACGATGCTCGTATCATGACTCTGGAGCGCATTGAGCCAGCGGTTTTCCATCTCCTTAACTGCGGGCACCGCTGCTTTCGGCACTGGCGCATTGGCTGCGGCGGGAGCCGGACTGGGCGACGCAGCTTTTGCTGGCGCTGGTGACTTCGAGCGCGCCGGTTTGTCAGCCGACTCCTTTCTTGGCGAGGCCGCTTTTTTCGGTGTCGGTGTCGGCGTAGCAACTGCGCCCGGACGCGGATATTCCTTCACGGTCCGTTCGGACGGCACGGATACGCTTGGCTCCATTTCCGCGGACGAATCAGTCGCGCGCAGGCTGAGCTTCTCCGCTGGCGTGGGAGTTTCTTCCTGTGCGACAGCGACGAGCGGGAACGCTGCGACCAGCAATGCGATAGGTAATTTCATCGGGCGAATGAGGAGGCTAAGGAAGAACGCTACGTAGCGTGAGTCCGTTCGGTCAAGTGTCGATGAGTCGGAGCGCCGCTTGGAATTCCCATCAATGCCGCGGTCCTGCGTCGGCGTCCCCGCCATGAGTGAAGTAATGGTAGAACACCTTCAGCTCTTTTGTCGCGCCCTGGCGCCTCAAGTCGGCGAATGCCTTTGCCTTCGCGTCATTCTCCGTCGCGGCGTAGCTCACGGCATGAAGATCCTTCCCTGCCGGTGTTTTGCCGCGAGCATAGGCGACGTGTGCAGTCCGGTCCGATGAAGCGAGAATGCTGGTCCGCACCACGCCTTCGCCAGCGCGTTGCTTCAGGTCGCGCGTCGCTGCTTCGCGCGCGCCAGCTTCATCCTTGTAATCGGCGCCGCCCTTAGGCGTACCGGATGAGTAATACATCACCGATGTCCAGACGCCGTCAGCGTTGTAACCGATCACAACCGCATCACCCGCTCGCGCGATCGCGCAAAGGATAAACAGCAGGCAGACGCAGACGGACAGCCTCGAGCTCATGCAACTACAACGTGCGCCGTGTAGCTGCCGCGCGTCTGGTCGCAGAGCACGGCGTTACGGCCGCGGCTCGAATTTCAGCGCCACGCCGTTCATGCAATAGCGCAGGTGAGTTGGAGGCGGGCCATCATCAAAGACATGACCGAGGTGCGCACCGCAACGCGCGCAGAGCACTTCATCCCGCTCCATCCCGAGCGTGCTGTCTTTCGCCGTGAATACGTTTTTGTCGACGAACGGTTTCGTAAAACTGGGCCAGCCTGTGCCGGACTCAAATTTCGCGTCGCTCGCGAAGAGCGGCAGGTCGCAAGCCGCACAACGGAAAACACCCGGCCGATGCTCGCTCAGCAGCGGGCTCGAACGCGGCGCTTCTGTGCCTTTTTTGCGCATCACGGAGAACTGCTTCGGAGTGAGAATGGAACGCCATTGTTCTTCTGATTTTTCAATTTTCTCGAACGGAGCGAGATCACTTTCTGTCGGCTGAATTGCCACCGCCGGCTCGGGCTTCGCGGGCTCCGTCTTCTCCTGCCCGCGCGCCAGAAACACCACTGCGGCCGTCATGCAGGCGATCAGCACGATGAAGAATGTCTTATTGGTCATTGGATATTACCTGGTTACGAAAAAGCGCGGGCGACGACTCGATGTCTCCGCCCGCGCTCATCATTGTCCAACTACTGGACTACGGCATCAAAACTGAATCGATGACGTGGATCACGCCGTTCGATTGCATGACGTTCGCGATCGTTACTTTCGCGGTGCCGCCCTTCGAGTCGACGAGTTCAATCGAGTCGCCAGCCATCTTAGCCGTCAAGCTCTCGCCATTCACCGTCTTCAAGGTCGCCTTGCCGCCGCCAGCCTTGATCTCTGCCATCAACTTATCGGCCGTCATAGTTCCCGCGACGACGTGATAGGTCAGAATGCTGGTGAGCTTCTTTTTGTTCTCCGGCTTCAGGAGTGTGTCGACGGTGCCAGCCGGCAACTTCGCGAACGCTTCGTTCGTCGGTGCGAAGACCGTGAAAGGTCCTTTCCCCGAAAGCGTTTCGACCAATCCGGCGGCTTTGACCGCGGCCACGAGGGTCGTGTGATCCTTCGATTTGCTCGCGTTTTCGACGATGTTCTTGTTCGCCATCATAGGCGCGCCGCCGACCATCGGGTTATCGGCTGCGAAAGTTGAGGCTGCTCCGAGGGCGAGACTGAACGCCGCAATTGCTAGGTATTTCTTCATCATATTACCTTCTTATCCGAAGGCTTATGATGTTTGGATGCAATTGACCGCCGGTTCGTAGCCGCCGGCGATCTGACGCGACTGCGCCTCAGTGCGTCACGACACGCGCGCTGAAGACTTCTTCCATCGCAAGATTGCGGCTGCAGCCGACAATTGGGTCGGTCTGACGGCGGCTGTCGGTCCAGATCGGACGATTCGCGCGGTAATCTCTTCTACGGCTACGAAAGTCAGCGTCGGATCGGAGCCGAAGTTAATGCTGTTGGTTCCCTGCACCGGTGGCAGCGGAAGGTCGACGCCGCCCCAGCTCTTGGCCGGAGTTACTCGAATAATAACCGCGCATCGGCAGGCGGAAGATTTCGTCGAGCCGCCCGCGAGCATCGTCGCGTTCTTCGGGTTCAACGTGATGTAGGTCTCGCTCTGCGGACCGCATTCGTTCGAGACATCGACGTTGTTGCCGGCCGCGTTTGTCGATGTCGTCGTGACGCTATCGGCATACCCGCCGTTCTTCGCGAGGTAGGTGTACTTATCCCACCAGGTTGGATCGTTCGGGCTGGCGGCGAACGATGCGACGACGGAGCTAAGGACGAGGAATACGGAGGCGCGGATATTGATGGAGATGCTGGTTGCTTGCGCCGATTGAACGCCGAACGCGTCCTGCTGGGGAAGTCAATTGGGAACCGTGCCCGACCGTTGCCGATACTGGAGGAACGGTCGCTCAATCGCGAAGAAAAGTGCAACTCCGGCGGTGACCGTTGCGACGGCCATGAGACCTATCGCGAGAGGCGATGTC
>JALYXP010000056.1 GCA_030947045.1 Verrucomicrobiota bacterium
CCAACATGACGATCTGGGGCAACCATTCCGCGACGCAATATCCGGATTTTTACAACGCCAAGATTGACGGCAAGTCCGCTGCGGAAGTGATCGGCGACGAAAGCTGGCTGAAGGAGACGTTCATCCCGGAGGTGCAAAAACGCGGCGCCGCCATCATCAAGGCGCGCGGGCTTTCCTCCGCGGGATCGGCAGCGAACGCGATCATCGACAACGTACGCGCGCTGACAAATGACACGTTCTACAGCGATTGGATGAGCGTCGCAGTGTGCTCGGATGGCAGCTACGACGTGCCGGAAGGACTGATCTGCTCATTCCCGGTGCGCACGACAGGCGACAAATGGGAGATCGTGCAAGGCGTGCAGCTGAATGAATTCAGCCGCGCCAAAGTCGATGCTTCCGTGGCCGAGCTAAAGGAAGAGCAGGCGCTCGTGGCCGAGCTAATCCCGAAACAGTAGCGACTAGCTGCCGTTGCGGACGAACTCCGCGCTGTCGTAGTAGGTGCGGAACGCGGTGATCGAGTCGCTGTTGAACTCGATGATGCTCACGCCGCCGTACTCCAGCGGTTTGGCATCTTTCGATTTGCCGACGGACTTCCACTCTAACGCCGCGGAACGTTCGGAAACGATTTCACCGGTGAACTCGGAGCGAATCCCATCGAACTGCTCGAGGTAAATCTGCCAGAACTTCTGCGCATCGGTGCCGTGATCGCCGCCGAGGTTGGTCAGCTTCGCGCCAGCGCCGAAGAGCTGCGCGACATGTGCAGCGTCGCGCGTCTCCTCGGTTTGTCGTAGCGCCTGCTTGAACCGCGCCGGCATTCCTTCGTTGCTCGTCTTCATGCCTACTCTACGGCGTGCGTCGCGCGCGAGATGCGCCGGTAATTGATTAATGCGTTCACGAGATTGCGTGCTTCCAGCACCCAGACGAGCGAGTAAATGTATCGGATGAAAACGCTCGGAATGATCGGAGGCACCGGACCTGAATCGACAGTCGAATATTACCGGCGCCTCGTTGCCGCTTACCGCAAGCGCGAAGCCGAGGGCCGCGCGCCTTCGATCTTCATCAACAGCATCGACAACAAGAAGTTGATCGCGGCTTTCACGGAACAGGCGCTCGATGTGGCGACTGATTATCTGGTCTGTGAGATCGGGAAGCTCGAACGCGCGGGCGCGGATTTCGCTCTGATGTCGGCGAACACCCCGCACATCGTGTTTGATGAAGTGCAACGCCGCGTCGGCATTCCGTTGCTCAGCATTGTCACGGCGACCTGCGACGCGGCGGTGGCGAGTAGTGTGCGCCGGCCAGCACTCTTCGGGACGCGATTCACGATGCAGTCAGGGATGTTTCCGGAAAGCTTCGCCCGGCGCGATATGACGATCGTGGTGCCGAACGAGGAAGAGCAGGAGTTCATCCACGACAAGTACATGAACGAGCTCTTCGTCGGGTTGATTCTCGACGAAACGCGCGCTGCGTTATTGCAGATCGTCGAAGCGATGAAGCAGCGCGACGCGATCGATGCCCTGATTCTCGGCGGAACGGAGCTATCGCTCATCTTCCGCGAGCGACTGGCCGGCGGTTTGCCGGTGCTGGATACTACGCAGATCCACGTCGACGCAGCGGTCGACTGGCTCTTGCGCGAGTGAGTGACTTGATAAGCGCGCAGGGCCCTGCCCATCGTGTTACTCGCAGTGGGCGGCGTGTGCGATGAATTTCATCGCCGAGCCGATGTCCAGGCCCGCTTCTGGACGCGGACGCTAAAGTAGCGTGCCAGCCCGCCGGAAATGCGCAGTACGCTCGCGCCGCGCGGAGCACGCCGGCAAAGAAAAAGCGCCGCCTGCATCAGTCACAGACGGCGCTTCCAGGAACAGGAAACTACTTACACTGTTGGCATTGGGATTAGCCAGCACATCAGAATGGTCAGGACGACGGTGAACGCAAGCATGAGTGTGATTCGGTTCATATTTTATTACTGCAGGCGGCCCGATACGGACGGCGATTTGTTGATATTTATAGTATTTCTCACAATTGAGTCGCAGAGGTCAATAGATATCGCGTGCCAACTGCAGATGTTTCCTTCGGCAACAGCGGGACACACGCGCGCCGAATGACCCCGTGCGGCCAAAGGTGACTCCGATTACCCGCCAACGGTGACAACTCCAGACCGAGCAGCGAAGTTCCGCGCGATGCGCGCGACCGATGCAATCGCGGAAGAGAAGGCGCCTGTGGTGGCGCGTTCGCTGCCGCTCCTGATCGCGGTTTTGAGCATGGTCGGACCGTTCGCGATCGATACTTACCTGCCGTCATTTCACGAAATGGAAGGGTCGCTGGGCGCCACACCGCTGCAGGTGCAGCAAAGCCTCACGGCATATCTCCTGCCGTTTGCGCTGATGAGTCTTTGGCACGGCTCGATCTCGGATGCGCTCGGCCGGCGACGGGTCATCCTCGTGGCGCTGGCGGTGTTTGCAGCGACATCGATCGGTTGCGCTCTCGCGCCAAACATCCACGTGCTCTGGATTTTTCGGGCGCTGCAGGGACTCGCGGCGGGCGCGGGATTCGTCGTCGGCCGCGCGGTGGTGCGCGACGTTTATCAAGGCCACGAGGCCCAGCGCGTATTGGCGACGGTGACGATGATCTTTACGATCGCGCCGGCCGTTGCTCCAGTGCTCGGCGGATGGCTGCACGAGTGGTTCGGCTGGCGATCGGTCTTTTACTTCCTGGCGCTTTTTTCGCTCGGAGTCTGGCTTTGGTGCGCCATCAAATTACCTGAGACGCTCCCTCGCCAAGACCGGCACCCGCTGCACCCGGCGTTCCTCCTGCGGTCCTACGTGCGCACGCTGACGAACGGGCCGTTCCTCGCTACCGCGTTCGCCGCCGCGCTGAATTTCACGGCGATGTTTATCTACATCACGTCCGCGCCGGTGTTCCTGATGCGACATCTTCATCTGCGCGAGACGCAGTTCTTCTGGCTCTTCGGCCCGGTGACGATGGGGATGATGCTCGGCTCGCTTTTGTCGGGTCGAATGGCGGGTCGTGTCTCGCCGGGGCGGACGGTGGCGTTCGGTTACGGCGCAATGGTTGCGGCAACTGCGGCGAACGTCTGCTTTCACGTTCTCCATGCACCCGCGGTGCCGTGGAGCGTCGCGCCGCTTTTCCTTTATGCGATGGGCATGGCGCTAACAATGCCGGGGCTGGTGCTCTTCGGGCTCGATATTTTCCCTGCGCAAAAGGGTCTCGCCGCATCGTGCCAGGCGTTCCTGATGAGCGGCATCAACACAGTTACCGCCGGTCTGCTGTCGCCACTGGCGAGTTCCTCTGCACTGCGCCTCGCCATCTTCTCGGCGTTGCTAATGGGAAGCGGCCTCGCTTGCGCGATCGCTTTCGGAATTTCGCGACGCGCACCGGCGCCGCTGCATCCGGCGTAGTGCTACATCCTCGCGGGATGCCGTGCGACGTAACCGCGCGTGTCGCGCATATCGGTATGCCAACGCGGCCCAGTGTTACCGCCGTTCTGAAAATCTGTGGTGTCGAGACGGAGTCCGGCAATCACCGCAAAGGTGTGGCCATTCCGCGAATAGACCGTGAACCAACGTCCCCGGCCGCGTTCGCCGAACCGCATCAGATCGCTGGACGGAATGGGCGTGCCGATCACGCCGGCGCCATGCAGCGCAAACGAAACGGTCCCGGAGCAATCGTAACCATGGTCGTAAAACGAACCGTGACCGCCACCCCAAATGTAAGGCTTGCTGCGCAGAGTGTTGGCGGCCCAGATCGCATTCTTCACGGCTTGAGGCGCGCGCGACGGAGCGTAGGCGATGCCGTTTCGCAGCGTGGCGACACTGCCCTCGACCATTGGCTTTGAGCCACTGCTCTCCCAACTGGAAAGATCTTCCGCGCGGGGTCCGTCGGCTTCATCCGATGGGGTTTCGACATCTTCCTGGTCATCAGCGAGCTCAGCCCGCCGCGGCGTTAACGACGCTGGTGTGTGCGGCACGACGTAAGCCACCTGAATGGCATTGTTGTAGACCGCAGGCTCGGCCAGTCGCGCACCACGAGGCGTGTAGATCGGCGCGTCGCCCGGCGCAGTTCCGTAGTCGGCCGCGTCGCGCGGCGGCCGAGGCGGACGGACCGGTGGAGTGCGCGCTTCGTGATAGGCGAGCCGCAACGGCGCGGTCGCGGCGTCAAAGGCGAGTCGCGTCGCGTCGTGCACGATTGGCGCTGCCACTGCATGCACGGCTGAGTGCAGCATCGAGAATGGCTGGAGGGCGACTTCGAAGGCGTTGTCGCGATGATGACGACGGCGAGTGCGCGCATCACATGTCGTCGCTGCCGCGACCACCGTTGCGGCGAGGACGACCAGGGAAACTGCTCGATACGAGCGGCGATAGCTATGGGCGAACAGAGTCATCGCCGGTCGGATGCCCGCCGTAATTCTAGCCTGCCTGTTTATCATCAGGCAGTTACATAGCAAAAGCAGTGCCTTAGAGGCTGCGCTGACGATGTTTCGCGCCTTTGCGCACTGACGCGTGCACCGCGCCGGGTCAGTCGCGCATCTCACCGAGCAGACGCGCGAGTGCTTCCACCGCTTCCGGAGCGTCGGTGCCGTGGGCCTCGAGGGTCGCTGCCGCGCCGCGTTCGAGGTTGGCGCGCAGAATATCGATGACGCTCGTGGCCGAGAAAGGCTTGCCGTCGATAATCAGTTTGATCTCTGACCGGAAGCTACCCGCTTTGCGCGCAAACTCCGCCGCCGGTCGCGCGTGCATTCCGAGCTCGTTCGAGATCGTGATTTCGCGCGAGACCGTCACCGGTTCGCGTTTTGTGCGCCACCTGAGCATCCTTTATTGAGTCAGACGCCAGCGGTGATGCAAGAAGGCGAAACAATTTTTTTTGGGCAGCCGCTCCTGTCCTGCGGTGGCGCTGCGTGCGAAAGCAACCGTTACTCGTCGTTAGGATCGAGGGGTTCAGCCGGCAGCACCCTCTCGGTTGGCGGCTCCGCGGTCGAGCGGCGACTGCGCCGGCGCCTGTTATCCGTGCCTGCGGGGGCGACGTAGCCGCGCTGATCGGACGGCAAGCCGAAGACGAGATCGCCTTCCGGAGTGGTGCCGAGATAGCGTGCGCGTTTCGAGCCACGCGGAACTGCAGGCGCGTTTGCGTCGACATCGTCAGGTGGCTCGGCGCGCCGGACTTCGTCGCCGCGCGCGACTTTGCTCGATGGCTTCGGCGTTGATTTTACGACCGGCACACGCGTCGCTTCTGGTATGGGGGCCGCGGTCGCAGTACGCGGGGATTCACTCGACGCGGTGCGGGCGCGCTGCTCGCGCGCGGAGGATTCGGCGCTCGGCTGTCGCGTAGTCAAGCGGTCCGCGGAGGTGTTCGATGCCGCCGGCTGCGCTGCTCCACCCTCTGCAACTTCCGCCGGCGTTGATTGCTCCGAGGCAGCCGATTGATCCGAGCTCGTCTTCGCGGTGGCAACGGCCGCCTCCGAACTGCCAGTGTCGGTGACGGTGGCAGCATTTTCTGGTGCAGCGGAGTCGCCCGGCCGCGGCGGCTCCACCGACACGAGCGCTTGTGCTGGCTCCGCAGTCGGCGCAACGGAAGCAGCTGCGACGGCAGGTGTGGCTGTTGCGGTCGTGGCTGGCGCAGCCATCGCCGCGGAAGGAGACGAGCTCGGTGCCACAACAGCAGCTGTGCGTTCGGTCGCAGCCGCGTCCGCCGATTTGTCAGGAATGCCCACCGGCACACCGATCGGCTCAGATGCAGCTTTGTCCGAGTGGAGAAGATACGGCAACGCCAGCGCGCCGATACCGATGAGGACGAGGAACGCCGCCGCGAGCGCGAGCGGCTTCAGCAGCTGCGTTGGTTTCGGAGCTGCATCGACCGCGGCGCCAGAAGGCGCCGCCACCGGCACGCCGAACTTACGCCCGATTGATTCGCGGCGCTCGAGGCCGCCCAGGCAATCGCGCAGTTGATCCTGCAGCGCGACTGGATCCTGTGGGCGCTGCATCGGATCGAGCGAGACCATCTGCGCGAGAATCGGCCGGAGCGCTCTCGGAACGGCGCCAGACTTATCAGTGGTGCCGGGCATGGGCGGCGCGCCCGTTAGGAGGAACCACATTGTGCAACCGAGTGAGTAGATCTCGGAGCGGAAATCGACCGGGTAACCTTTCAATTGTTCTGGGCTTGCGAAGTCCGCCGAACGCCCGGTGCGGCCAGTGGAGAACTCGGATGCGGAAACAGCCGGCGGAACACCACCGAAATTCAGGACTTTCACGAGCGGCCACTCGCCGTCGGGTGTCTGGCCGGGCACGATCATAAGAGTCGCCGGCTGGATCGAGCGATGCGCGACAGAGTGAAACGCCGCCGCCGCGAGGCCGGCGACCACCTGCAACGCAACCCGGACGACCGCCGCGGGCGCGAGCGGTCCATGTTCGGTGACCCACGCATCAAGCGTCGTCCCATCGAGAATCTCGGTCACGAAAACTACGTCGCCCCCTTCGAAGCCGAAACCGTGCAAGCGGGCGATGTTGGGATGGATAACCTGCTGCGCGGCGCGCGCTTCTTTCTCCAGCTGTTGGAGTTCGTCCGGCGCGAATGAATACGAAGGCACCAGCTTCACTGCGACCGGTTGATCCGTCTCAATGTCCTCGGCCTGGTAGGTAACACCACCGGGGCCACGCTGCAGCGCCAGCGGCGTGCCCTCCTCGCCGCGGCAAAGCTGATAACGATTTAGATAGGTCGTGCTGTCCATACGAGAGGCCGCTCCCTGTGAAGTGCCCGCACTATTGGATCGTGCAGCAAGGAACTTTCGGAGCCGTCTAATTAGACTTTTTTCGCGGGGGAAAATTCACCCGAATCACCGGCCGACCCAGACAAGGGCAATCGGAGCGCATAAGGTCTGGTATGCCGGCGCGAATTCAACGTTCCCGCGCGAAAGGCTGGAAGATGCCGGCGAATGCGATCTACGTCGGTCGCCCGACCGTCTGGGGAAATCCCTACGTCGCCGGATCGAAGCTCATGAGTGGGGAGACGTTGACGGCAGAGCGGGCCGTCGCACTCTACGAGCAGCATCTGCGCGATAACTTCAGCGAACGCGACATCCGCCACTGCCTGCGCGGGAAGGATCTCGTTTGTTGGTGTGCCCTCGATCAGCCCTGCCACGCGGACGTGCTTCTCGAGATCGCGAACAGCCGGCCGGAGTAAACCGCCCGTTAGCGGATGTCCGGCTCACGCGCTCCGATCGTCGAGGTCAGACCGGCGGAGGCAGAGGTTCCGGCGCACCCACTAATGAGAAGTGCAATCAGAAGCGCGGCAGCGGCGCAGGCGAAACGATTCTGCATCCTTAAGAATTAACGTCGTTCGCACTCGCTGTCATCCCGAGCGAAGTCGAGGGACCCCGAAGCATTATCGTTCGTAGTGCCACGG
>JALYXP010000070.1 GCA_030947045.1 Verrucomicrobiota bacterium
GCGGTTTGATGCCGATCAAGAGCGACGCGGACGCGCGGACGGCAGCGGCTGCGATCCTTTCGCTTTTCAACACGGGCGACATTCGTCCGACTGTCATTAATGCCAGCGAAGTAACCGTCATGAGAACACCAGCCGGTTGGACTTGTCAGGTTTCTCGTCCAAGAGCGTTCGACGGCACTGTTAGCTTCAACGCTGGCGGCAAAGTAACTAACGTGGTGAAGAAGCTTAATTACACGCGGCCGGTTCCCAGCTAGGCCTTCGGGTCAAGCTAATAGCTCTTCGAGTTCTTCAGTGGTCAGGCCACTCATCAGTGGTTCTTCGCTGTCGATCGCGGCGTCGATCGCGGCGCGTTTTTTCTCCTGCAACTTCAGGATCTTCTCCTCGACGGTGTTACGCGTGATTAGCTTGTAGGCTGTCACCACACGAGTCTGGCCGATGCGATGCGCTCGGTCGGTCGCCTGCGCTTCGACGGCGGGATTCCACCAGGGATCAAAGTGAATCACTGTGTCAGCCGCGGACAGATTAAGACCTACGCCGCCGGCTTTGAGACTAATTAGAAACACAGGAATGTTGTTATCTTTTTGGAAGCGGTTCACGATTTCCTGTCGCTCCTTGGTCGAGCCGTCGAGGTAACAGAAAGGTATGGCGAGCTTCTCCAGCCTTTCGCGGACTAGATGTAACATGGTGACAAACTGGCTGAAGACGAGGACGCGGTGCTCACCGTCGATCGCCTCTTCCAGTAACTCATCCAGGAGGTCCAATTTCGCGGAACTTTCACCTACCGGCTTTTCCAGCTTCAAAAGTCGTAGGTCACAGCAGACCTGGCGCAAACGAAGCAGTCCGGTCAGCATCTTCATCCGTTGCGCACCGGCGTTTACGTTCTTTCCCGCGCTGCCGAGGCCTTGCTGGATCTCGCGCAAGAGGGCGTCGTAGACTGAACGCTGGGCACTTGTTAGGTCGCAGGGGACGACCTGCTCGATTTTCTCCGGCAGGTCCTTGGCCACATCGCGTTTCCGACGCCGCAGAAGAAACGGCTGCAATCGTCGCGAGAGTCGCCGCTGCGCTTCCGGCGCCGCTCCGCGTGCGAGCGGCAGTTCATAACGCTCGCGAAAATCAGCGCGCGTCCCGAGATAGCCGGGCAGCGCGAAATTCATGATCGACCAGAGATCGCGCACTGAATTTTCCATCGGTGTCCCTGTGAGGATGAAGCGGTGTCGCGCACGCAGCGCATACGCCGCCTGAGCGTTCTGCGTCTCGGGGTTTTTAATGTGCTGCGCCTCATCGAGCACCGCGGTCGAGAACTCAAATTCGCGGAGTTCTTCGATGTCGCGCCGGAGCAGTGCGTAACTGGTAATGACAAGGTCAGCCGCGGGAACTTCCGCGAAGAGCGCGGCACGTCCTGATCCTTCGAGCACCAGCGACTTCAGCTCAGGGGTGAACTTCTGCGCTTCGTTTTGCCAATTCGTCACCAGGGAAGTCGGACAAACGATCAGCGCAGGACCACGACCTTTCTGCGCGCGGAGAAACGCCAGCGTCTGCACCGTTTTTCCGAGCCCCATCTCATCAGCCAGAATGCCTCCAAGATTGGCAGCCGCAAGGCGCGTCAACCATTCAAATCCTGCCACCTGATACTCGCGCAAGATCTGGCCGAGCGTGCCGAGCTTCTCCTTCGCATCACCGACTGGCGCAGCCGCGCTCGTGATGAATTTCTTCAGCGCCTCGCGCCGGTCTGTCACGGCCGAGCCAAGCTCACGCGCGGTCGCATCGAAGTATGAAGCCTGTGCGCGAGGGATCCGATACAGTCCCGGCTGCGTTTGTTCCGGGTCGCAGTCGCGGATGACCTGCTCGAAATCCTCCAGCCCCGCGGTGTCGATGACTGCGAGCCGGCCATTCTTCAGCCGCGTCTGCGTTTGCCCGGAACGGAGCAGCCGCTGGATGTCTGCGTTCGAGAATTCCTCGCCGCCCGGAGTGGTGAGTGAGTAGCGAACCTCGAACCAATCCTCACCGGAGCCGACGATCTCGAGTTTCGGCGTGACCCGCTCGATCTCGCCGCTCCATTTCTGCACCTGCGGGGTGATGGTGACCTTCCAGTCGCGCTGCAGCTTCGGATAATCGACGGCGAAAAAGCGCACGACGTTTACTTGTCCGTGCAAGACGAACCCGGCGGCATCAGTCCGGGCGAAGCCGATCCGCTCCAGTCGCGTGACGGCGTTTTCTTCAGCGGCAACGTTGCGGACAAGGAGACGGTCCGGAGTGTTCGCGTCCCGGAAGACGAACCGATCCTGGGCGTTGGTGAGCGCCTTAAAGGCGGGGCGTTCGCCGTAGCTGCAGAGAAGCTCAGCCGTGACGCTGTTGAGCGTGCCGGCGAGGCGAAAGTCTAAACGCGGCACCGCAACTTCCACATCCGGCAAGCGAACATCTGCCGCACCGCGGACGTCGAACGCTTCGCGCAGGAGCGGAAGATCGAACGCGAGGAAGCGCAAGGCGCGGTCGCCGTCCAGGAGAAGCGGCCGGTCGAACAGGTGCGTCGAACCTGCCGGCAAGCCTTCGCCGAAGCGAATGAAGTCCGCGTCACGCAGGAGCCACGCGTCCGTCGCATTCCAGAGCAGGAGAGAGTGCGGCGGCAGTTCGGCTTTCACCGCGATAGCTCCGTTGCTCCGCGATTCCACCAACAACTTCGGACGCATCGGAGCGGATGAAACTGTCGCTGGCGTTGCTTTGCCAAAGGTGATCCGAGGATGATTTGGCAGTGTCGGGAGCAGCCGGAGAAACGCGTCTCGCGACAGCGTAGCCATGCCGTTGGCGAAGATCCCTGAGGCGGTTCGCAATCCTTCGACCAGCGCGAGATCAGCCTCATCGCAGCCGAACGTTCCGGTTTTCGGCAGCGCTGAGACGAGCGAGCGATTCTTCGCGGTCTCCGCTTCGAGCACGATCATTACCTGACCTTTCTGCCAGGCCGCCGAGAAATTTGGCGGCAAGATCAAGTGTAGTGTGACGGACTTTGCGCCTGCGGTAGCCATGGCGACAAGACGAGTGTCATCCCGAGCGGAGCCTTTGGCGGAGTCGATGGACCCCGTTGCCGCACGTTCGACTTCGCCACGGGGTCCCTCGACGTCGCTTCGCTCCGCTCGGGATGACTCTGTGATGTAGGCCAGCCCTACCGCGACGGAATGAGCGCAGATCTTGCCCGCCGAGCGCGATTCCCAGCAGCTGCATACGTTCTCGACATCCAGCGCGCTCTTGATCCGAAGGCCGGACCGGTAATTCTTCGCGCCTTCGCGCACGTAACCGGCGAGTAACGGCGGCTCGTAGGTCGCTTCCGTGACGCGACCGGCCTTGACCAGATCCCGCGCCGCTTTAACCGCCTGCCACCCCGCTGCAGTGCTGAGAAGTTTTTCGGTGACGGGAGCGGCGGCCATTGTTGGGAATTTGGTCAAGGCATAGTTCGCTGTCAT
>JALYXP010000386.1 GCA_030947045.1 Verrucomicrobiota bacterium
TGGCATCCCAGCCCGCGACCATTGGCAGCCGAGTGTTACCGGTAAAGTAGATACTAAGAACCGCGATCGACCGTCCGGCGAGCATCAGGATCGCGATGGAGGCAATGCTCGTTCCCGCTGCACCGAAGGCACTCGCGCCAGCGCTCAGGGCTTGCGGGACGGGACCGATTAAGTCGAGATCCGCGAACTTAACGAAAGCCATCACCGCGCTCGTGCCGAAGATAAACATGAATGCAATGATCGGCGCCGCAATCACCACGGAGCGGCCGATGTTCTTAACCGGCGCGCGCGTTTCGCCGGCGAGAATCGCGACGTATTCGAACCCGGCGAGCGCGCCGAGCGCTATCTTGCTGAAGATGTTTAAGCTAAAGAGCGAGGCGGTGGGCATGACCCATTCTACCGGACGGTAGGATGCTAGTCTGCCTGTCGCGACGGCGATGAAAGGCAGCGCGATGAGTGCTCCGTAGGTGATGAGCATGAGGATGCCGCCGACGTTATGAACCCATTTGCCGAGACTTAGTCCACGCATCGTGACAAGGACCAGGGCAGCGATTAGGACTCCATTAAAAGCACCGACAAAGAGGCGGCTTTGCGGTAACCAGGACCAGCTAGGACCTAGCGCGTAGGAAAGGTTTGTCGCGATGACGAGACCTGTCCCCGCCATCACCGAGATTCCGAGAAGCCAAAGGTTCCAGGCGACGATGAAACCGGCGAATTCGTTGAAGCTTAGCTTGGCCCATTGATAAAGACCGCCCTCCAGTGGCATGATCTTGTTCAAGTGGATCACCACCGCTGCTAGCGGTAGGTAGAAGAGTAGGATCGCTAACAGCCAGTAGACAGTTTGCGCCGGACCTAGCTTGGCCGCCGTGCCGACCCACGACGTGCCGACGACAAAGACAATTTGCGTAAGCACCAAGTCCCGTAGTCCGAGTTCTTTCTTGAATGCAGCGCTTTGCGCGATGACCCGCTTTTCTTCCTGCGCGAATGATTGTGATTCCATCAAGTCATCAGTGCATGTGTGCGGTCGTTGGAGGAAGTCATGGGACGGGTTCGGGACTCTTCTATCGGAGAGCCACCACTTGCGCCAGCTTTAGGCAGGCGAAAGAGAAATGGAAAACAACGTGCGGGCGTTCGACTCAGCGACTTTTTGCACGCATCGTCTCGCGCCATGCCTGACGATTCCGAACCGCACTCCGGAAGTGCCGACGCTGAATTGCACGAAGCGTCGGACCTGGAGAAGGCCGACGTGGAGCTCGGCAAAAAGATGGCGAGCCAGCGTCATGACCCGGCGGTCAAGGCAGTGGGCGATGCTGGCAAAATCGGCGATCAGGGACCGCTCTACGCGATCTCAGCAGCGGTGCTATTGGCTGGCTTGGTGTCGCGCAATCGTCGCCTCGCCGGCAGCGGCATCTGCATGCTCGCCGCGCTTGGTGGAGCTGATCTCAGCAAACGCCTGACGAAACGTCTCGTCCGTCGCACGCGGCCTCACGTGCTGTTGGAAGAAGGTCGCTACGAGAAGGACGCCGGCGGCTCGGAGGACAAACCGGAGCAGTCGTTTCCGTCTGGTCACATGGCCGGCAGCGTCGCAACGGCCCGCGCGCTTTCGCGTAACTATCCAGTCGCGGGCGCAGCCGCTGGAGTCGCTGCGATCGCAATCGGTATCAGCCGAATCATGAAAGGCGCCCACTGGCCACTCGATGTCGCCGGCGGCGCAGTGATAGGACTTGCCGCAGAGGAAGGGACAAACGCGCTGTTGAAATTCGGCTGCCGGTTTGCTCAGCAGCGGTCTGAAGGTCGACGACGATAATTCGTCGCCGAATTAGCGGAGGCAGCATCTAGTAACGCTCGTTGCTCCTAAGCTGCAGGAGTTCTATTGAAGAGGATCGTCGGCCCCGGCCGAATGCTTTCGTTTTTATTGATGAATACTTTTTCTACTTCGGTGCGCTTGGCTCTGAGCAGTATTTCTTTCGCCCTTGTCGCTTCTAGCACGATCGTAAGCGCGGAGACGACGGAGGATCTCGGCGGTGCGTTGCGGTGGCGCAATGTCGGGCCACATCGCGGCGGGCGGACGCGCGCAATCAGCGGCGTTCCTTCACAGCCGAACGTCTTTTACATGGCACAGGTGAACGGTGGCGTCTTCCGCACGACCGACTACGGACGGACGTGGAACCCGATCTTCGATGATCAGCCGACTGGCTCGGTTGGTGCAATCGCGGTTGCGCTCTCTAATCCTAACGTGATCTATGTCGGCAGCGGCGAAGGGCTGCACCGGCCTGATCTGTCGGTCGGCGATGGTGTCTACAAATCGGTCGATGCCGGGAAAACGTGGACGCATCTGGGACTCCGCGACGGCCAGCAGATCGCACAGATTGCGGTGGATCCAGGCGATGCCGACCGCCTCTTCGTTGCCGTAGGCGGGCACCCTTACGGGCCGAACGAGGAGCGCGGCGTCTACCGCTCGACCGACGGCGGCAAGAGCTTCGAGAAGGTGCTCGGTAAGGACGAGAACACCGGCGCGTCCGATGTGCAGATCGATCCCGCGAATCCGCAGACCGTCTACGCTGCGCTCTGGGAATCACGCGAGGCGCCATGGGAAAACGGCGTCTGGAATGGCGGCAACGGTGGCATCTTCAAGTCGGTCGATGGCGGCACGAATTGGACGCAGCTCCGGAATGGGCTGCCCGATGAAATGATCCAGGCGAACATCGCGGTCGCGCCGAGTTCGCCGCAGATGCTCTTCGCCGCGGTGCGGACAGCGAAGGGGTCGGACTTGTTCCGTTCCGATAATGGCGGCGAAAGCTGGACGAAAGCGACGGAGGATAAGCGTCCGGCCGCGGGTATCGGCGGTGGCGATTTGCCGGTCGTGCGGATCGATCCGCAGAACGCGAATGTTATCTACTCGGCGAGTGTTGTTTGTTGGAAATCCACGGATGGCGGCAAGACGTGGGAAGGCTGGCGCGGCGCGCCCGGCGGCGATGATTATCAGAACGTCTGGATTAATCCGACGAACTCCGATGTTGTCCTGCTCGCGAGCGATCAGGGCGCGATCGTGACCGTGAATGGCGGGCGAACCTGGAGCTCGTGGTATAACCAATCGACCGCGCAGTTGTATCATGTCAGCGCGGATAACGCCTTCCCGTATCGGCTTTACAGCGGGCAGCAGGAAAGCGGTTCTGTCGGTATCGCGAGCCGCGGGAATGATGGCGCCGTGACCTTTCGTGACTGGCATCCCGTTGCGGCCGAGGAATACGGCTATGTGGTCGCGGATCCGCTCGATCCCGATATCGTGTATGGGGGAAAGATCTCGCGCTTCGATCGCCGGACCGGACAGGCGCAGGACATTCTGCCACTGCCATTACGTCCAGCGGATTTTCGCATGATTCGCACGCAGCCGCTTGTGTTCTCGCCGAAGGATCCGCATCAGCTTTTCTTCGCGGCGAACACGATGTGGACGACGCGCGATCGCGGGCAGAATTGGCA
>JALYXP010000097.1 GCA_030947045.1 Verrucomicrobiota bacterium
AAGTGCGCGCCGCCGTGCCATCGCTGCAGCAGGGCTATCGCGAAAAATTCCCCGCGAACGCCGATAACTCATGGTCGCCAGTCGTCATCACGGCCGCGGAATCTTCGACCGGAAATCTCCGGCCAGCACTGATGACGTTGCTCGCAGCAGTCGGCGCCGTGTTGCTGATCGCCTGCAGCAACGTCGCGAATTTGTTGCTCGTGCGATTCACGGGCCGTCGCCGCGAGATCGCGCTGCGCATGGCGCTCGGTGCATCGCGCAAGGGGGTCGTCCGGTTGTTCGTGCTCGAAAGCACACTCGTTAGTCTCCTGGCCGGCGTGCTCGGGCTCGTGCTGGCACTTTGGGTTGTCTCCGTCATCCCGAAGCTCGCGCTCGATAATCTGCCACTCGACGGCGCGCTCCACCTAAACGCGCCGGTGCTCTGTTTCACCTTTGGCGTCGCGCTCGTGATCGGGGTTCTCATGGGTCTCTATCCGGCTTGGCAAAGTTCGCGCGCGGATCTTATCGACGGCCTGAAAGATGGCGGCCGCTCCATGACCGGGAGCATCGGTCAGCAGCGTTTTCGTCGCGGACTCGTGGCGACGCAGGTTGGTTTGTCCGTGGTCCTGCTGGCCGGCGCGGGTTTGCTCATCACCAGCTTCCTGCGCCTCAGCGGGCAGAACGCCGGCTTCCAACCGGAGCATCTTTGGGTGGCGGCGATCGGGTTACCGGAGGCGGGTTATGCAGATAATGCGGCTCGCGCCCGTTTCGTGGAGCGCTTTCAGACAGAGCTGGTGAACAGCGGCGGGGTCGAGGCCGCGGCGATGAGCGACGGCGCGCCGCTCACTGGAAACAACTCCTCCGCGCCCTACGCGCGCGTCGATACGAATCCGCCACCGGTGAACCAGCGTCCGCTCGGCCAAACCCACAGCGTTTCGCCCGGCTTCCTCAAGACTTTCGGTGTTCCGCTGCTCGCCGGGCGAGACTTCGATGAGCGCGATGGTTTTGATAAGCCACTCGTTATTCTCATCAGCAAAAGTGCCGCGCAGAAGCTGTTCCCGGGCGAAGACCCGATCGGCCGGCAAATGTATTTCGGCACGGATAACGGCATCGGTGCAGTCACCGAGGTCATTGGCGTGGTAGGCGACGTCCGCTCGCTGCGGCTGGATAAGACAAACGACGTCGAGTTCTACCGGCCTTGGTCGCAACGGACCGTGCCGTTCGTCACCGTCGCGGTTCGCACGCCGCTCACACCCAAAGCGACGGAAGCGATGGTGCGCTTCGCCTTGAACAAGCAGGATGCGGGACTGCCAATCATCCAGGCAACGACGATGACGGAAGTCGTGAATCAGTCGTTAGGGGAACAGCGTCTGACGATGCTGTTGCTCGGCGCATTCGCCGCGGTCGCGCTGGTGCTCGCAACGGTCGGGATCTACGGCGCGGTCGCCTACAGCGTGGCACAGCGCACGGGCGAGATCGGCGTGCGGATGGCCTTAGGCGCACAGACAATCGACGTGCTCCGGATGGTCGTGCGGCAGGGCATGTTGCCGGTGGTCTTCGGTCTCGTGCTCGGAGTTGCGAGCGCGCTCGCTCTTGGCCGTCTAATCTCAGCGCAACTCTACCAGATCTCAGCCGCAAACCCCGTCTTACTCGGGGCGACGACAGTGCTTTTGGCTGCGGTGGCGCTGGCGGCCTGCCTCGTGCCGGCTCGCCGCGCGAGCTTGGTGAATCCTCTGGAAGCGCTTCGCACCGAGTAGCCATTTTCCCCCCGCAAAAAAAATATGCTCCAAGACTTCAAATTCGCCTTACGCCAACTCTGGAAAGCTCCGGGTTTCACGTTCGCGGCGATCACCGTGCTCGCGCTCGGGATTGGCGCGAATACCGCGGTGTTCAGCCTCGTGCACACGTTGCTCTTCCAGAGCCGAAGCTTCGAGCGGCCGAACGAACTCGCTCAGATCTACTCGCAGGATAAGAAGAACCCGGAGAACTTTCGGATCTTCTCCTACCCAACGTATCAGGACATCCGGGCGCAGAATACCGTCTTTACCGACGTGATGGCGCACAACGCCGCGATGATCGGCATCGGTGAGAAGGGCAACACCCGCCGCACATTCGCGAGCGTAGTTAGTTCGAACTACTTCTCGGTTCTCGGCGTGCGACCGGTGCTCGGACGTGAGTTCCTGCCGGAGGAAGAGACGCCGGGTCGGAGCGCAGCGGTTGCAATCGTTAGTTACTCATATTGGGCGAAGCACGATCTCAGGTCTGACGTGCTTGGATCGGAAATCCTGATTAACGGGCACCCGCTCAAAATTGTCGGGGTCATGCCGAAGAATTTCACCGGCACGATGCAGCTCTTCGGCGCGGAAGTGTGG
>JALYXP010000141.1 GCA_030947045.1 Verrucomicrobiota bacterium
AGGAGGGGCCGCACGTAATCGTCGAGCGGCAGACCCATCTTGCTGACGACGATGAGCAGAAGCGAAACCAGCAATGGGATCAGCATCAAGCCGATCGTCGAAGGCAGACGGAGGAAGCGATAATTGAGATAGCTCGCCATCGCGGCCAACGTCAGAATGACCGCGGATATTTCGAAAACATTCATCGTTTTGACTTCGTGCGGAGAAGATACCAGATCATTAATCCGCCGATGGGAAGGCCAATCAACGTCCGCGGATCGTGACGAAGCAGCGCGTTGAGCGAATCGCCGATCACGTTTACCACGAGCACGCCGATCGCAAGGCGGCGGCCCCATTCCGCATTTTTCGCCAGGCCGAAAGCAGCCATCCCGCACACGCCGCCGACCACTGCCATCAACGCGATCGACCAACCGCCCAGCTCCGCAAATTGAGCACGCGCTTCCGGCTTTAAACGCCAGATCGGATCGAGCCATCCGCCGGGAAAGGCGAGCGCAAGCATGGTTGTCCAAGCGATCACGGCGCCCGCAGCGAAGAAGATGACGAGCAGCGTGATCCCGAGAGCTTTCCCCCGATCATTGGCGGCCGTACTCCTCACGAAGCAGATGTTTCCATGCACTGCGCTTACCGCAAAGCGAGCAGCGCGCGCAGGACTTCCGGGAGCGATCTGCCGACGAAGTGCGGCGACGCCATGGCGGAGGAACCGCGCGGTTGCTTCCGCACCAGATAGCCGGTCGTTAGGCCAGCCTTGTTCGCGCCGTCGATGTCCCAGTCGTGCGCCGCGAACAAGGCCAGCTCGTCCGCTTTTACATCGAGATCTTTGGCGGCGCCGCCGCCATTTGCTGAGCAGAGCAGTCTGCCTGCCGCTCAGTCCCGGCGGTCTTCGGCAGTCAGACAGACAAACGCGACCCCAACGCTTAGATAAGTGATCTTTCGCGTGTCCTTCTCCTCCAAAAACTGGCCGGGAACGGACCAGCGCGACGATCGTCTGTTCGCGATAATCCTTCGACGAAGCCTTATTGTTCGCCGCGGTTCAACGAGGTGCCGATAGTCTGCGAGCGCGTCTCCAAATGCAGCACCTTTTTCGCGCCCGCCGGCTCGCGCGAAGTGCGTTGAAGCGGGTTCTGATCACGCAGCCCTTGCACTGCAATTGAACGTACGATCGTCTCGAGGCGTTTAGTGATAGGCTTGCCGTTTGCCTTGAAGTAGGCCCGGTCGGCTGATACACCCGCAGGCCCGGGACGCTCGTTTACTTCTATGGAGTAAAGCGGTTTTTTCGGCCCGCGAGTAGCCGGATCGGGAAGGAAAACAGGGGTGGCAGAGCGCGGAAAATCGGGTAGGAAAACAGTAGAATGTGCGGGATGTAAACGTCCACTCTCCCGTCGTGATCGGGCCTATAGCTCAGCGGTTAGAGCAGGGGACTCATAATCCCTTGGTCCCTGGTTCGAATCCAGGTGGGCCCACTCATCCGCTGAACGCGCGCGAAAATCGCCGATTTTCCCACGCAAAACAGCGTTTCTCCCTCTAGAATCCGTTGACAGCGCGAGTGCGCCTCTCCAATACTAGCGCGTGTTAAAGAAGTTCATCCCGCAAAAGCCCCTGTCGTCGATCGGAGAAGGATCGCTAAGCGCGGGATCTGATGACACAAACGGTCTCGCCGAGCGCGACGAACCGAGAACCTCACCTCCAACTACCGATCTCCAAAAAACTATGGCTGAACATTCCGGCAAAGACATCCTCTCGAGCGACGTTGAAATCAAAGGCTCGATCAAATTCCAAAAAGAGCTCCTCATCGACGGCAAAGTTGAAGGTGAGATTCATTCCGACGGCGTTCTGACGATCGGTGAAAACGCCGATATCCGCGGTGAGATCAAGACGAAGTCCATCACTGTGTTCGGTAAAGTTCAGGGTAACATCACCGTGGCCGAACGCTGCGAACTCAAGTCCCGCTGCACCCTGCAGGGCGACCTGAAAGCTGCGCGCCTCGTGATCGAAGAAGGCGCGACGTTTATTGGCAAATCTGAAGTGACCAGCACCGGCGGCGCGAACAAGGCAGGCGGGAACTCTCGTCCTGAAATCGTTCGCAATGACGAGCCGGCTGCGCCCGTAAAGGCCGCTTTCGGATCCCGCTCTTAACGGCAGCATCCCCCGCGCCGCGAAGTGGCAAAGTCGTTGCCAGCGAAGGTCAGTGTGGAATGTCCACACTGCGGGTTTAAGCAGCAGGAATACGCTGCCGCCAAAAGCACGATGTGTCGCCAGTGTGGCGGCGCATTTTCGCCGACGGCTCCGAAACTGGAGGTTCGCTTTCGGCCGACGGCCTCCATTGTCGCGCCGGCCGAGCAACCTCCCGCGCCCGCGGAAGAAGGATCATCGATGTTCCGGAAGCTGGAAGGCCTCTGGGGTAAGCAGCGCAGCTCCGTTGTTGAATGCTTCGATTGTAAAGCGAAGCAGGAGGTGACTTCAGCGGCTAGTTCTACGACTTGCCCGAAGTGTAGTGCGCACCTTGACCTGCGCGACTACAAGATCACGACGAGTTTCAGTCGCGCCATTCGGACGCACGGCGAGGTGCATGTCACTTCGAAGGGCGATCTGAGTAGCAGCAACGTCGTGTGCCGCTCAGCGTTAATCGAAGGGAAGCTTCGCGGAAATCTGCATTGTGCGGGGACAGCGACGATCAACTACTCCGGCAAAATACCCGGC
This sequence comes from Verrucomicrobiota bacterium, assembly GCA_030947045.1. Taxonomy (GTDB): domain Bacteria; phylum Verrucomicrobiota; class Verrucomicrobiia; order Chthoniobacterales; family UBA10450; genus JACCTI01. Next base: position 2,698 of record JALYXP010000141.1, read on the forward strand.
CGCCTCACTGCCGATCACGTCCTCGTTGATCGCAAGGCCGAGGTGCAATTCTTCCGCCGTGTTGGCGTCAAGAGCATCGAAATCCGCGGTCACATGACCGGCGAAGTGGCCGCGGAAACTGTTGTTGTGATTCACCGCAACGCTTCGCTAGACGGCAACGTGACCGCGAAATCGATCAGCGTCGAGAAGGGAGGCGTTTTCACGGGACAGCTCGTGATCGGTAGCAGCGGTCTGCAGCAAGCCGAGCTGCTCCCGATCCAGACTGCGCCTGCGACCACTGCTGCCGCTGACGGCGGTGATCTTTTGCCCGGCATGACGACGCCGTTGGCAGCGACCTAAGCCTTCGGGCTGGATGCCTAAAAAGCTGGTTCCGCGCAGCCCGTACGAACGCCTCGGCGGGTACGTTCATCTGCCTCGTTTGATCGACAAAGCGAAGCTGCATCGCAAAGGTCTGCTGAACGGTTACAACTATAAAACCGTCGGCTTCGACAAGCACCTGCTTGCTTTTCTAAAGCTGAATCCGGACGAGTTCGAGGAAGCTGCTAACCGGCTCGATGATGACAGTGCGATCCTCGCCTGGATCGATGAACACGGCGCGCGTCATTTAGCTGATGACATTGAACATTGGAACGAAGCGATGATTTCGCGTCATCCGGACAGCGCGGTGAAGAAGGCGCGATTCCTCCATTTTCTGAAAGAAGCGGGTGGCGAAGATCGGCCGGACATCCGCACGTACTTCGACCTCATCGAGTTCGACGAAGGTCGGATCAAGTGACGCGCGCTCCCGGTTCGCCTAACGAGCGAACCTCCGGAACAATTCGTTCGCTTCCTCGAGCGTTTCTTTGCTCCCGATATCGAACCAAGTGCCGCTGATCTGGAACGTGTTCACCGGTGTGCGTGTGTAGAGCCACTGGATGAAACGTCCTGGCTGGTCCGGGTTATTCCCGGCCGCGAGATAGGTCGTGAAAAGCGGAACGGTTTCGCGCGAGAAATAGTAGAGAGCAATTCCCGTCAACGTGCTCTTCGGGTCGGTCGGCTTCTCTTCAAATGACGCTATCACGCCCTTTTCATCGAGGATGATAGCGCTGTATTTCTTGATCGCGGCAAGGTCGCCCACGTCATACGTCGCGAGCGTCGCCTTCGTCCCCCGAGCATGCGCGATGAATTCGTCGAGCGGTTCACTGAACAAATTGTCGCCCGCAACGATCACCAGGTCTTCGTTCACCAATTCCTCACGCATCAGGACGAGGCTGATGTCTCCAATCGCGCCGAGTTTGTTGGTGTCGTCGGTTGAGCCGTCGTTCACGATGGTTATTTGCCGCGTTGCGTTGCGCGCGGTGTAGTGCGCGGCCCACTCCTGGAAGTCACTCGCGAATTTCGCATTCGTCACAACGAAAACGGTCTCGATGTCGGAGACGCCCGCGAGGTTATCAAGCACCCATTCGATCATCGGTTTGCCTGCAACCTCGAGGAGAGGTTTGGCCTTCGTCAGGGTGAGGGGATAGAGGCGGGTCGCATACCCGGCCGCGAGAATCAGGACGTTCATAATCGCACTACATTCGCACCGGCGTGCATCATCGCGCCTACCGTTGCGGCTCGACTTTATCCGACAGCGACATTCTGAAGCTTTCGCTGCAGCGTCGTGATTCGCGTGGGCTCGGTAATCTTCCCGCGCGTCACCTGGTCAGCCACGTAGAAAGTGTCGATGGCCGCGCCTTTTTCGGTGCTGATGCGCGACAAAGAGATAGAAACGCCTTCTCGCCCGAACACCGAGAGCAGATCATACAACAGGCCCAAACGATCTGGCGTCTGGATCTGAATTAGCGTGTAACTGGGATGCGTTTTGTTGTCGGTGATGATCTGCGTCGGGAAATCGAAATCTTCGTCGGACTTCGCGCTGACCTTGCGCCGCGCTTTCTCGAGGAGCGGCGCGAACTGAAATGCCGGATCCGTGAGGGACTTCCGAAGCGTTTCCTCCACGAGGGCGCGATCGCCGGAATCCGTCACGGCATTTGAAGTGAGATCGGCGACGCGGAAGATATCGAGGACCACGTTGTCGCCGCGCGTGTAGATATCGGCGCTCAAAATATTGAGCGGCACAATCGCGAACGAACCGGCGATTTTCGCCAGTAGTTCCTGCCCGTCCCAAGTACAAAACGAGACGACGCTATGTCCTTGCTCAGGCGCCGGTTCCCAACTCACCGCCGGAGTGAGCGGAGCGATGTCATGCAGGTAAAGATTCTTCAGAAAACGCCGGAAGAGCAGTGCGTGTGCAGCGATCTCGCGAACGGTGAAAGCCCGAAAATAATTATCCGGCATGAACTCGAATTGCGCCTCCACCTCGTTGTCGAAACCGGGCGGCAACAACTCGATGACCGCCTTTTGCAGTGATTCGCGCTCGATCTTCTGCTGCTCGTAAAACGCGGCCTGATTCTGCAGATAACGCGACGTCTGATGGTAGAGCTGCCAGACGAGTGACTCTTTCCAATCCGACCACGACGCGGCGCTCGTGCCTTTGCCGTCGGCGAGCGTCAGCAGCATCAACGTATCGAGGTTCACCTGGTTCCGGACGATTTGGCCAAACTCCACGATCGTCTCCGGGTCGTCGAGGTTCCGCTGCTGCGCGATGTTCGACATCGTGACGTGATGATCGACGAGCAGGATGAGCGACTTCCGCTGCTCGGAGGTAAGATGCAGGCGCATCGCCGCCGTCTGCGCAAACAGCGCGCTCGCCTCGGAGTGCGGCCGCGCACCCACAGCTTTCCCGGTGTCGTGCAAGAGCAGCGCGAGATAGAGAACAAAGGGATCTTCAAGGCGCTCGAAAAGCTCACGATAAGGCAGCATCTTCGGATCCTCCGTTTGGATCAGCTCATCTAACTTTTCGATGCACACGAGCGTGTGCTCATCGGCCGTGTAACGATGGAAGTACTCGTGCTGGACCAGGCAGGTGAGGGGGGCAAATTCCGTGATGTAGCGGCCGAGGAAATCGACGCGGTGCATCATGCGTAAAACGCGACCGGCCTCTCCCTTGCGGGAAAGGATCGCATGAAACATCTCTCGCTCGGCGCGGCCATGGCGGAAGGAACGCGTCACAAGCTCTGGGCTTCGCGAAATAAGGTCTTCGAGCTCCGGGCTGAGCTCGAGGCAATGCTCCTGGGCGAGCTGAAACAAGCACATCAACGACTGCGGTTCACGGCGAAACAGATCGGCTTCTTTGGCGAAGAGTTGACCGTTGCGGCTAACGAATGATCCGAGATC
>JALYXP010000177.1 GCA_030947045.1 Verrucomicrobiota bacterium
GCGTGACCAGCTTATCGGCCGACAGAATAAAGGTAATCGCGGAACTCGAGGGGTGGGGGGTGTCGGCCCGGGTGAGAACCGTTCCGGTCAGGAACAGGATGCCGCTCTCTTCGTAAAGCCGGCTCGACAGTTCGATCGACTGCATTTCTTCGCGCGTCGGGATGTCGATGCCGAGTGACCTTTCGAGCGTCTGTTCTTCCTCTTCAGTTGGCTCAAACAAATCGATCCAGACCGCCGTGCGCGTGAGCTCCGAGCAATGCTGGTGATCGCTGAGCGGCACACTCGCAACACCCGGTGAGTAAAACGTGATCATGCGGGGCGCTGCAGCGCTGCGTGTTCAACAAACATGCCGGACGGTTTAGCCGGTCGGCGCATGCAGATCAATCTCTCTCGACCGTTCGTTAGGCCGAGAACTGCGCGCGCAACTCCGGCGTCACGCGGGTCGGCCGTCCGGTCCTGGTGCTAATCGGGCACCAGAGCGTGCGCGCCTGCGCCAGCAGCTGTGCATTACCCGCACGCGTGATCTCAGTGTGGCGCTCGAAGGTCAACCGACTCGCCTCCCCGACCCAGGTGCGCAGTCGCACTTCATCGTCGAGGAAGGCGGGCGCCTTAAAATCAATCTCGTGCCGGAGGACAACCCAGACGACAGCAGCTTGCGCTTCTGCCGACGCGAGTGCTCGCCAATGCGCAATCGCGACCTCCTGCACCCAGCGGAGGTAAACGGTGTTGTTCACGTGCGCCATTTCGTCGATGTCCGCGGCGACCACACGCACGACGATCTCGTGTGTCGGGGGGAACTCGGCCATGCAGAGAAGGTCAGCGGCCGCGTGACCTACGCCGCTGACTACTTTATGGCGGCGAGCTTCGCGAGGTCGATGCGTTTCAGCCACTCCTGCAGTTCCTTCGGGTCCTGCCCGGTCGTCTCGATTTGCAGGAAATAGCGCTTCGCCACGAGCAGCCAAAGCGCGCCGTGTTTCCCGTCGGTCTCAAACGTTTCGAAACCAGGATTGCCACCGATTTCCACCGGCTTCGTGTAACCGTCGGGGGTGCTCTCGGTCAGCTTCCAGCCCGCGGTCGTCAGCTCGACGTAATCGGGATTCGCGACGGAATCCAGGATGCTGATCGACGTAGTCGGCGCGTCGTTTGAATCACCCTTGTCGTAGTCGCGGTGCACAGTCGTGATTTTCGTCTCGCCGAGATCGTCGGTCGAACCCTCAGCTTTTTCCGCCTTCCAGCCCGCCGGCGGCTCCGGGAGCAGGGGAAGAAGTAGATTGAAATCAGCGACGTCGGCGATCAGCTTCGGCTCGTCTTGGGCCCGCGCCAGTGTGGGAGCGGTGATGACGGCACCGCCAATCGCCAGGGCGACGGCTGCGAAGCGGGACAGGGTTCGGAGCGTATTTTTCATGCAGCGCGCAGCAGGAGACGTCTCTACCGGATTGCGTTCGCCGAGCCGCTTTGTCAAGGCACGATGGCAGTGGCGTTGCCTATCGGGTCGACGCATGCTCCTGTTCGCAACCGATGTCCCAATCACAGTTCCAGATCAAACCCGCGACGTCGGCAGATGTTCCGCTGATTCTGCAATTGATCCGCGAACTGGCAGAGTACGAGCGCGCACTTGAGGACGCAGTTGCGACCGAGGCTCAGCTTCACGAAGTGCTCTTCGGGGAAACGCCGGCCGCAAATGTGCTGATCGCACGCGAAGGTGAGCAGGCGATCGGGTTCGCCGTTTACTTCTTTAACTTCTCGACCTGGCTCGGCAAGCCGGGCCTTTACCTGGAGGATCTGTTCGTGCGCCCTGCGCATCGCGGGAAGGGCTACGGGCGAGCGCTGCTCGTGCGACTCGCGCAGGTCGCCGAGGAGCGCGGCTGCGGCCGGATGGAGTGGGCGGTGCTCGATTGGAATGATCCGGCGATCCAGTTCTATCGGAAGCTCGGGGCGCGGTCGGTGGACGAGTGGTCCACCTTTCGCCTAACGAACGATGGAATCGCGCACCTCGCGAGGGTTGAGGTTTGAAGTGGGCAGCGAGGCCGCACGAGGTGAGCGCGCTCTAATCGAAGATTAAGCCTTTCTGAGCGACACCCAGACCGGTGCGCTGGTTGGTCGGTTCGGTTGCGTTAATTGGCTCTGTTTTCCGCGCTTCGATTCAGGCGCTTGCGGTAATTTCCCGCAACCCTTCTCGCACGTCGGGCTCATCAACACCGGGTGGCGGCGTGGGCAAACGCAGCCAGTTTCCGATTGGATACGATTAAACATCAAGTGACGCATCACCTACGGCCTTACAACAGCAGTGAGTCGCCCATTCGCTTGTCGCTGCCTCCCGGAAATTACACGGCAGTTGTCCGGTCGAAGGATGCCAAAGGAGGGACAGCGCTCGTCGAATTTTACGATCTTCGCGGCTGACGCGCCCTATGCGCTCTGCACCAGCCGCTTGATTAGCTCTTCGTCCGTGGCGATGCCGATTAGTTTCTTGTTCGCATCGACGATCGCGGCGAGGCCGAGTCGCGCCGCGCGCAGCCGGCGGATCAAGCGATACGCCGGCTCATTTTCGCCTGCCGTGATGATGCGGCGCATGTAGCGCGGAAGCGGTTGCGGATCGCGGCCGTCGAAGAGCAAATCGAAGACACTCACTAGGCCGATTGCTTGTCCCGTGTTCGCGATGACCGGGAACCGGTCGACACCAGACGTGCCGCTGAGTTGCAAGACATCGGCCACCGAAGTCTCTGGCGTGACGGTGATGCATTGCGCGAGCGGCACCATCATCTCGCGCGCCCGGACACGGCGAAAATCGACCACGTTATGGATCATCGCCCGCTCGGTCGAGGTGAGGGAACCTTCCCGTTCGCTCTGGACTGCGACCTGCTTCAACTCTTCGCGCGCAGCGAAAAGCCGCGCCCGATCGGTGGTGCGGCGCGAGACGAGCAGGCGCCCGATGCCGCCGCCGACTGCGACAACCGGGCGAAGCAGAAGTGCCGCGAATTGCAGAACACCGCTGAGAGCCACAAGCGCGCGGAACGGGAAGCGGCGGAAGAGCGACTTCGGCAAAACCCCGAGCGCGAACAGGTGCACCGGGACGGCAGCAAGCCCCGCGATCCAATAGCCAGCGCGTCCGTAACGCGCGACGAGCAGCTGTGTGGCGAGCAGGAGAGCGACAATATCAGCGACATTTGTGACGATCAGGACGGTGACGAGGAGCTGCTCCGGATGTTCGAGCAGCTGCTCGAGCCGCTTCGCTCCTCGCGTCCCGTGTTTCACGTGATGCCGCAAGCGGACTGGACTGATCGAGAGCAGACCGGCCTCCATTCCCGCGAAGACGAACGAGAGAGCGCACAGCAGAAAGACACCGAACCAGATCACGCTGCGTTCTCCGTTCCCTCATCCGCCGCTTCTTCGTCTTCGTCGGTCAGGCAGGGCGTTTTCTCGAGCAACATCTCCTCGATGCGTCGGCGCCCGGCACGACGAACAGTCACGACCAGCCGCGGCATTTCGAAGTGTGCGCCCGACTGCGGGAGGTAGCCGAGGCGGTTGAAAACGAACCCGCCGATCGTGTCGATGCCATCTGCTTCCAACTCGAAGCCGAGATGCTCCTCGAGATCGTCGAGGCGCGCATTGCCGCTCACCAGCAGCCGGCCATCTTCGAGCGGCTCGATGTAAAGATCGGCCTGCCCGAGCGGCGCTGCGTCGCTGATAATTTCTTCGATGATATCCGAAAGCGTGATCAATCCTTCAGTCCCGCCGAATTCATCGACGACGACCGCGACGCCCTGCGGATGAGAAAGGAAACTGCGCAGTAAATCAGGCGCGCGCATCGTCTCGGCGACGTATGACGCCGGCAGCAGGTATTCCGTGTAATGCTCGCGCTGATCGAGCAGGAAACGTTTCACATCCAGAATGCCGACGACCTGGTCCGGCGTCTCTGTGTAAACGGGCACACGCCGATGCCGTTGCTGCTTTAACTGTGCGATCGCTTCTTCGTTCGTTAGGTGGTCGGGCAACGCGAAGGTATCGACGCGCGGCGTCATGCAATCTTTCGCCGTCTTGTCGCCTAGCTTGATGATTTCCTGGATCATTTCGCCTTCCGATTCCTGCAACGTCCCTTCCTCTTCGCTCATCTCGACCAGCGTCTCGATCTCTTCGTCAGCGGTGGCGCTGCGAACGCGAAAACTCGCCGGCGTTAGCAGGCCAACAATTGCCTCGCTCATCTTCTCCAGGGTATCGCCGACGCGATCAAGCAATGGCATCGAAGCCTTCAAGCTGAAGACGCCGATCGCGGAAAGCCGGTAAGGCGCCGAGAGCGCCACGAGCTTCGGCACCAGATCACAGAGGACGACCAGGATGGCAAAGATCACGGTCGCGGCCACCCACTGCGGGATGGCCGCCGCGTGCCTGCTTTCCCACAGGAAGTAAAGTGGCAGCACGATCAGCGGCACCTTCACGATCGCGTCGCCGAGGAGGATCACATTGAGCACCCGGCGCGGGTTCGCGCGAAAGGTGTGGATGAAGTTTTTCAGCGAAGGATGCTGCTCTTCCAGGCGCTTCAGCTGATGCGATTTCAGCGAGAATAGCGCGGTTTCCAGGCCGGAGAACAGAGCCGAAAGGAACACCAGCACCGCAACCACAAGCAGCAGGAGGATAAGGCCTCCGCCGGTCATTCTGCCGTGCGGCGACCGCGCCGAAGATATTCCCCGCCTGGGAAATTCGCGCGTGCCGGTTTGCCCCTCATCTCAGACGGGGCAAATTACGGCTAACGTGAACAAAGGCGAGAGGATTTCGCGTTTCGTGGAGGCGCTGGAGGGAAGCGCTCCTGCTCGCGCGACGGATGACATCGCGCAGCATCCTTGTTATCGCGGCTTCTTTCGCTGCTGGAATGAGCAGCGTTACTACGAAGCGCACGATGTCCTCGAACATCTATGGCTCGAGACGCGGACGGAAGACGCCAGCTATTTCAAGGGATTGATCCAGGCGGCCGGCGGGTTCGTCCATCTGCAGAAGCAGTTCGAACATCCCACGCATCCGAAGCACGGTCGGCGACTGGGCCCGGCGGTCCGGTTGTTTGCCCTGGCAGAGGCGAATCTCGAGCCGTTCGGTGCCGTGCGGCACGGTTTTGATGTCGATGCTCTTCGCGCGCTCCTTGCGCGAACCGCGCGCGCGATTGTTGATTCCGAATTCACGCGCAACCCGTGGTCACCAGCGCGAGCGCCGCAGCTTTCGCTGCTCTAGCGTGGCTTCGATTCGACGAAACTGCTGCACCATCGAAGCGTTTCCGCATCAGTCATCCTGAGCCGCGAAGACGGTCGAAGGATCTCACACCCGGTCAGCAACCACGCGAGTAACGGTTCATAATGCCCGGACCATTCGCGAAGTCCCGGGGCTGCACTCGGGATGACAACGCCCGCGCTTCAGCGTCTGTCCTGCAGCAAAGCAAACGCCGCCCCGCCTGGTCCATTCAAACGCTCACTCGACGCGCCAACCGCTGGCTCGTCCAGACTGCCAGAAATGAGATCAGCACGCAGACCGCGACCAGCCGCCACGCGGTCTGGTCGTTCCCGAGCTGGATAGCCTCATAGATCTTGAGCGACAGCGTGGTCGTCTTCCCGGGAATATTGCCCGCCACCAGAATGGTCGCGCCGAACTCACCGATCGCGCGCGCAAACGCCAGGACAATTCCCGCCCAGATTCCGCGCGCTGCCAACGGCAACGTTACCGCAAAAAAAACTCGCAACGAGCTCGCGCCGAAGACGCGCGCCACATCTTCCAGGTCGGTATCGACGCCTTCGATCCCCACCCGTGCCGCGCGCACCAGAAGCGGGAACGACATCACTGCGCTCGCGATTACCACCGCGCGCCAGGTGAACACAATATCAACCCCGAGATAATTGTGCAGGAGTGCGCCAAGGCCGCTGCGTCGTCCGAGCAATCGCAGCAGAATCAATCCCGTCGCCACTGGCGGAATCACGAGGGGAATTGTCACGATCGCTTCAACGATCGTCTTTCCGCGCCAGCGTTTTCGCGCCAGCAGATACGCCAGCGCCAGACCGAACGGCGTGATGATCGCGGTACTAAGCGCGCAGACCCCAAGCGTAAACAGTGCGATCCGCCACTCGTCGGCCATCATCGTTGTACCACGAACCCAAGTTTCTCGAAAACCTGGACCGCTGGCTCGCTGCCGAGGTAGCGCAAAAACGCCTCGGCTGCCGGTTTTTGCGCAGATTGCTTCAGCACGGCGACAGGATAGTTAATCGGCGGCGCATCTGCCACCGGAACCTCGAAGATGATCTTCACCTTTTTCGATACTCCCGCGTCTGTCTTATAGACGAAACCGGCATCCGCGTCTCCCGAGGCCACCGCCGCAGTCACCGCACGCACGTTCTCCATGGGAACCACCTTTGCTTCGAGTCCCTGCCAGGCTCCGGCTTTCTCCAGGTAGCCACGTGCATAAACTCCGGCGGGAACCAGTTTCGGGTCAGCCAGGGCGAGGCGTTCTACGCGCCCGGCCAGCTCTCCCGGCGACGCGATCGCCAGCGCACTCTCGTTGGGCGCGATAATCACCAGCGTATTCGACAGCAGTGCGCGCCGCGTTGTTTCCTCGAGGCGGCCGTTCTTCTGCAAGCGATCCATCTGCGCATCGTCCGCGGACAGGAAAACGTCAGCCGGAGCCCCTTCTTCAATCTGCCGCGCCAGCGTGTTCGAGGCGGCAAAGTTGCAGACCACCCGCTGGCCACTTTGCGCCTCATACGCGGCGCCGATCTCCTTCAGCGCATCCGTCAAACTCGCCGCCGCATAAACGTTGATCTCCGCCCCTCGGAGCGACGCGGTCACGAACAATCCCATCGCGAAGAAGAAACGAAGCATCGCGCA
>JALYXP010000206.1 GCA_030947045.1 Verrucomicrobiota bacterium
GTTGTGTGACGTCTCCCTTTGACGGGGTGGCGTTCCGTCGCACCCGTGGCGTTATGTCTCTCGCCCGTTCTCGAAGCCCCGGGGCAGCCGCCCGACCGGCTACGAAAGCGCGCTGGGGAGATTCGCCGCGGTCGACGAAACAGTTCATCCAGCCGATTTCGCAGATTGCACAGATTGCCCGTTTCTGATCTGTGAAACGGCTCAGGTAATCTGTGGACAAATCCTTCCCCATGTCCTTTGCCCGATTCCACGAAGCTCAGGCTGACCCGCACGCCGGCTACGACACCGCGCTCGCGGAGATTCGCCGCGGGCGCAAAACCAGCCATTGGATCTGGGACATCTTCCCGCAGCTCTCCGGCCTCGGGCATTCACAAATGGCGACGCGCTACGCCATCCGCGATCTCGCAGAAGCGTGCGATTACCTGCGCGACCCGCTCCTCCGCGCCCGCTATGAAGCGATCACCACCGCCGTCGGCGACCAACTCGCCCTTGGGCGCCGTAGCACAGGCGAAGGCGGCCGCGGCCTCGCACTCGAAGACCTCATGGGCAGCCGCATCGACGCCCTCAAGCTCGTCTCGAGCCTCACCTTGTTCCGCGCCGCGAGTGAACGTTTGGCTCACGGCGATCCTACTTTCCACGAGTCCCTCGTGGTCGTCATCGATTTCATCTTTAATCAGCCTGCACTGCAGAACTATCCGCCGTGCGACCGCTCCGCATCTGCCGGATAACAGCGTCCGACCTGATTTCGCCCACCTCGGAATCTGCGGAGACCACCAACGCACTGCCTGAAGCGTCATGCCGAGCGGCCTAACGACACGTCGGCAAAATATTCCGTCGCCCGGCGCGGCTAGCTACGCAATGACGCTCCGCTCCAGACCAGCTGGTGAAAGACCTTGTCCATTTCATGGGCAGACGGCGTCATGCCTTGCCGGATCCACCAGGCCAGCAGCGAAAAGAGACTGCCCGCCAGCGCGTGCGCAATCGCACTCCGCGAGCCGGGCGGGATGCTACTGGCGCGTGACACTTCATTGAACCGCTGAGCGATCCCGCGCGCAAAGTGTCCTTGGCCGAGCTCCAGTAAGTCGTGGCTGCGGCCAGAGGCAATGAGCGCGTCATAGAACGGCCGCACCTCGGCGATGTGCGCGAATAACTCCTGCACCGGCGCCACGCGGTCCGACTTATCGCCGGCGCGGGAAAGAGCGCCGGCCATCATCTCGAAGAACTCCTCGGCGTCGCTCAGGAACAGGTCATTCTTGTCGCGGTAATGCGTGTAGAAGGTCGAGCGGCTGACTTCGGCGCGGTCAAGCACGTCCTGCACGGTGATTTCATCGAACGGCTTCTCGACGAGTAACGCAACCAGCGCATCGCCGAGCCGATCACGGCTGCGCCGGACCCGCAGGTCCTCCTTCTTCGCGGGTTCCGGGACGTTTCTGAACATGGAGGGCTCTTCTGTGCGGGATCCAGGCAAGGTAGCGCTCGACGCCTAACAAACGGCCAGCCGAAGCTAAGGCATGAAAGATAACCGACTCGGCGGCCTCGCGCTAATTATAGGAGCTATCACCGGAGTCATCACGATGATCCTCCACCCGGTCACCGGCGGCAGCGGGCATCGGATAACTCCGGCGCAGTTCGAGACCCTCGCCGCCATGATTGTAGGTGTGCACGTGCTCGCGATTGCCGGCATCCCGTTACTCTTCCTCGGTGCCCTGGCGCTAACACGGCGCCTGAATTCACCAAATCGTATCGCGATAACTGCGCTCTCCATTTACAGCCTGAGCTTAGTGGCAGTGCTCATCGCGCCCGCCATCAGCGGACTGGTTGGCACTGCGATTCTGCGCAAAGTCGCCGCGGGCGGAGCAGGCAGCGAGCAATGGCGCCTGCTGATGGATTACAACCACATGATCAATCAAGCCTTCAGCCAGATCTATGTCGTCGCTTCCGCGGTCGCGATCGGTCTTTGGTCGTTCGTCATCGTGAAAACCCGCGCGCTTTCCGCTGCCGTAGGGATTTACGGGCTTCTCTTCGCGATTGCGGCGCTGATCGCAATGGCGTGCGGACTCGCACTCGATGTGCACCACTTCGGCCTGATCGTCTTCGGCGAGGCGATCTGGCTTGTCACAGTCGGCGTCCTCATGATGCGCGCATCGTCGGTGCCCGATGCACCTGAAGTCAGTCCACCCCGGACCTAGCGTCTCGGCACATACCGCAGCGCCACCGCCCCCGACCCGAACTTCACCCGGCTCACCAGCTTCGCGTTCCGCATCTTCTACTTTCTTAAATTCTACTTCCTACTTCTTGTTCTGTAGGTCACCCGGCCAAAAAGGAGGGCATCAGCGGCGGTCGAGGTTCTCGACGGCGTGACAATGCAACTCCACTGCCGCCGTAGCGTCGTCCGAAGGCGGCTTCGTCCGCGACCGCCGCACGGTGATCGCAGCACCCGTCCAAGGTGACGTTAATGGAATAACGAAGCCGTCGCATCACGCACGATTACAGCGGACGGCGTCGGCGAGCCAGTCGCTCGCGACACCGCGCGTAGCGATAATGGCATTGCTCAGGTCTCCGCGAAACGGTATCATCGGCACGCGATGCGAGAAGAGATCACGTTCGTCGTCGAGAAAGACGAAGACTCCGATTTCCTCGTGGCATCATGGGACGATCCGACCGCGAGTGGCGGCATCGCGACGCAAGGCGCCGATCTGAAGGAATTGCAGGAAATGGTCGCCGACGCGGTGCGTTGCTATTTCGACGACGCCGACCGCCCTGCACGCGTCCGCTTGCACTTCGTCACCGATCCCGTGTTGGCGACAGCGTGAAGCTACCTCGCGATCTCTCCGGGAGAGATGTCTTTAAGGCATTGCGGTTTGGATTCGCAGTTGTCCGGCAGGAAGGTTCGCACATTCGCATGCAACGTGAAGCGACCCGCATCACGATCCCTAATCACAAGGCGATCGCGCCGAAAACGCTCCAGAGCCTTGTGAGACAAGCAGGCATGACGATTGAAGCTCTGCGGGAAGCGCTGTAGCGCGCAGCTAATTTGCAGCATGGCGCGGCGAAGCGGTCAGACCGAAGTGCCCGCGTAGCGCGTCGGAGCTGGAGACACGCCCATTTGCCGCATCATCGTCCGCGTCGCGAAGCGCTTCGGTGATCTGCTTCACGTCGTCCTGAGAAAACGTGCTTGCCAGCATCTGCCCAATCCCGCTTTGGATCTGAAGCCACTCTTTTTAATTAATATCTTTGATCTGGTCCATAT
>JALYXP010000214.1 GCA_030947045.1 Verrucomicrobiota bacterium
ATCTGGGCGCGCATTATTTCAGCGATGTGATCGGCGCGTGCAGCGCGGGTATCGCGTGGCTGGCATTCTGCTGGACGGCGGTCGAGACGCTACGGCGCTGGCGTGCCCGCCACATGATGCGCGCCGCTCGTCGTCAGGAAGCGAGCAGCTGATTGCTGTAGCGCGAGTCGTGCGTGACGTCGTCGCCGAGCCAATCAGGCGGCTGAAAGGCGAGCGCAGACTGTTCGTCATCAAACTCAACTTCTGCCACGACGAGCCCCTCGTGTCGGCCGGAATAAATATCGATCTCCACGACGCAGTCGCCGAGCGGGACGTTGTAACGCGTTTTCGCGAGACGTTTTCCGTCCGTGCCCGGCCAAAGCACCGCGAACTGCTCGGCTGTTAGCTCCACTTCGCGTTCTTCGCGCGCATTGCCGCGCCCGCGCTTGAACGTGAGCGAGTGAGTTTCGCCGCTCTGGCGCAGTCGCACCTGCACTCCCTCAGGCGCAATCGCGAGATAGCCCTGCTCGATCTGAGCATGCGGAAATTGCGCCAGGTTCATTGGCAACTTCCGCACAAGGAATTTCCGCTCGATCTCGCGATGCGGATCGGTTCGGTGTGACATTCCCGAACCGTTCGCGTGGCTTCGCCACGCCGCAAACGAACGGTTATTGCCGCTGCGGCTGCAACGGCCGTCGGCGATGGTGCCAGCTCCAAAAACGGCGCTGACGCTGCTCCATTTCGTGCAGGTCTTCGCGTTGTTCGGGTGTCAGGTGTGTCGCTAGTTGTTCGTGAGATTTCGCGATCGTCTCGGAAACGCGCTCCCCAGTCTCGCGACGGATTTGCTGCAGGCGTTGCGCGGTGTCGTCGAGGATCGGGCCGAGCTCCTGCATTTGCGCAGGTGTGAGGTTCAAGTCCTCGCGCATCCGTTCGCGCATCCGCTGCGCCATGCGAGGACCATGGCGATCGGTGAATCCGCGATGCGCATGCCACGCGGCAGCGAATACACCGCTGGCAACTCCCGCGAGAAATACCAGGACGAGGCCGACGGCGATGCGCAGTTTCAGGCTCGAGGTCATTGCAATAAATCCAAGTCGATGGCGTTATCCGCGATCGCGTAAGCGTTCGTCAGCGGCTCTTTGTCATCATCGTTTTCCGAGAGCTGCCAGTAGGCGCCGACACCGGCAAAGGCCATTACCACGACGGCGACCGCAGCGATTCGGCGTAGGGCCCATGCAAACTCCTGCCACGCGCCGCTGCTCTCGCCGCGCGCCGCCCGCATTAGTGCGACCACGCGGGTGTCAAACCCGAACGGCGCGGGCGTCGTCGTGGGCGACTCTCCGCTCTTGGCTGCGGAACGCAGCAGCCGGTCGAGATCTAAATCACGCATGCCCATAGTCCTCCCTTGCAGATAGCCGGGCGAGCTGCGCCTTCAACTTCTGTCGTGCTCGAAACGCCCGCACCTTCACCAACGCCGTCGTCCAGCCGGTCAGCTGTCCGATTTCTGCCACGCTCTTTTGTTGGAGATACATCAGGTCAACCACGAGCCGATCGGCTGGCTTCAGCGCCTCGAGTAAATGGCTGACCAGGTCACGGGAGGCAAGCTGTTGATCAGCGCCAAGCTCATCAGTAGTCGCCGCGAGGTTATCGACGACGGCCGCTTGTTCTTCGCTCAAATCCGCGCGCCGCAGCTCGGGCCGCGCTTTCTCGGCCGCGATCTGGTTGAGGCAGGTATTAATCGCGATTCGCGAGACCCAGTGCTCCAGCGGCACTGCGCCGGAATATTGCGGAAGTTTTTGGAAAATCTTGATGAAAATCATTTGGGAGAGGTCCTCCTCGGCAGCTCGCCGCGGGCGGTGTGAACGCACGAGCTTCGCGACCAAAGGATACAGGTGGCGCACCAGCGCTCGCGCGGCGTCATCATCATCCCGAAGCGCAGCCGACACGAGGGCAGCCACATCAGGATCGTCAGCCATATGAGCCACAATGTGTCCACACTTGCAGAGATGACCGCGCGATGCGCGCGTCGGTTACAACTTTCAGTGTCGCCGAGCCACGCAGGACTACCCGCGTGAAATGTTTCTGTAACCGGCGATCCTCCTGCGCGGTCATCGTTATCAGAAGCGCAATACCAACAGCGCTCACATAACCAACAGGAAACAAACAAATATGAAACGACAACTAATCACTCTCGCGATCGCTGGCGGACTCGCGCTCGGCTCGTTCGGCAGCATCTACGCGGAGGGCAATGAAGATGGGCACGGCAGGCGCGGTCACGGTGGGCGCGGCGGACACGGTGGCGGTATGGGTGGCAACCCGATGCAGCATCTCACGAAAGGTCTGGATTTAACGCCTGACCAGCAGGCGAAAGTGCAGCCGATCGTGGCGCAGGCTAAGCCGCAGATCCAGGCGATCCATCAGGAAGCGATGCAGAAGACCAAGGCGGTAATGGAGAATACGATGGCGCAGATTCGCCCGCTCCTCACTCCGCAACAGCAGCAGAAGCTCGACAGCATGAAGGCGGCGCGCGAGAAGATGCGCGAGGCGCGGCAGGAGATGCGCGCCGCGCGTCAGCAATAACTCCCGTCAGCTAGGAGAATGAGACGGCGGTGATCGAAAGGTCACCGCCGTTTTCGTTTTGGGCGATGCGGCGCCTACGCTTTGCAGATCACGCCAAGCTCCGCCTGCAATTTCTGCTGGCGTTCGTTCAGCAATTTCAAGCGCAGCTGCCAGCGGTGCAGCTGGATGCTGTGCTGGTTGA
>JALYXP010000259.1 GCA_030947045.1 Verrucomicrobiota bacterium
CCTTCAAGGCCGTAGCCGACCTGGATGTACATCTTGTGATCATCGACGAAGACGAACAGCACAGCGCCGTTCCGCTTGTCCGCCTGGCCGACCTGCCATGATTGAGCGACCCGGTGTGTGTAATCGGCGATGTCGGAGTCCGTCTGCATCTTGCGAAAGACGGCGACCACCACCTGGTTCGATGTCTCGCGTTCGAATTGCGCCAGCTGCTCGTTGAACTGCAGCGCCCCGCTGCGCGAAACAACGCCAGCGTAGTCGTTAAAATAACCGGCGGGTTTCGGCGGGATGACTTCGGCGGCACGCAGACTAACGAGTAGCGAAACCAGCAACAACGCGATCGTCATCCCGAGCCGCGCAGACGGCGAGGGGCCTCTCAAAGGCGAGTAGCGCCTTCGCTGACGGCTGAACGTTCTAAGCTGCGTAGGCGAGGTTCCTTCGAAAGCTCAGGACAGGCTCTTCGCTTCGCTCAGGGTGACACGCCGGTTAGGGCGTCGCCGCAGGAGTGGCGACCGGCGCTGCGGGAGCTGCCGGCGTGGGCGTGCTTCCAAATGTTCCGAAGTTCACCGTCGGTGCACGCTCGGAGCCCGGCTGCGCGTTGAAGAACGGCCGCGATTGGAATCCGAACATCTTGTTCAGCATGTTCGTCGGGAACGTGCCGAGCGCGGTGTTGTACTCCTGCACCGCGGAGTTGAAATTGTTTCGCTCCACAGAAATCCGGTTCTCCGTTCCCTCGAGCTGCACCTGCAGATTCTGGAATGCCTCCGTCGCCCGGAGCTGCGGATAGTTCTCGCTCACCACGAGCAAGCGCGAGAGCGCGTTGCTCAGTTGCCCCTGCGCTTCCTGGAATTGCTGCAACTGCGCCGCGTCCGTGGGTGCCTTGTTTGGATCGAGCTTCACCTGCCCGACACTCGCCCGCGCATTCGTCACTTCGGTCAGCGTCGACTTCTCGAAATTCGCCGCGCCCTGCACCGTGTTCACCAGGTTCGGAATCAGATCAGCGCGGCGCTGGTAGACGGACTGCACGTCCGCCCATTTCTTGTTCACGTTCTGCTCCAGGACGACGAGACGGTTGTAACTCCCGCAACCGGTGAGCCCGAACACGATCGCGAGCGCACCGAGCAATCCTCCCGATCTGAGCACGAAGTTCTTCATAAGTGGGGAACCGTTCCGTGTTGCGAGAGGAAGTCAATTGCCCCGCCGGACCAGCAACTCGCAAATTCCATCGTGGCTCTTCCGTATATGGAATATGATGGGAGCTCGATGAACACCGCGACTACGGGACCGCGCAAGCCGGTCGTGATCTCCTACGCGTTCTTCGCCGGGCTCATGCTGCTCGTTACGATGCTGCATCTCGGAACGCCTTTTGTGGCCGCGCTCTTCTGCTACCTCGCCCTGCAGAAACTTGCTTTCGGGAACCGTCGCTGGCTCGCGCTCCTGCTCTTCGTGGTGCTTTTCGCCGGGCTCTTCGCCGGCTGCGTTTTCTTCCTCAAGCGCGCCGCGAACGCGCTGCCCGATATCGTCGAGACAACAATTCCGACCGTCGTCCAATCCGCCCAGACCCACGGCATCGAGTTGCCGTTTACCGATCTCGAGAGCTTGAAATCCGTCGCGATGGATAGCGTGCGCGGCGTGCTCGGCGATCTCGGGAATTATGTCCGCGTCGCCACCAAAGAGTTCGTCTTCCTGATCTTCGGCATCGTCATCGCGGCCGGCATTTTCCTGAACCCTGATTTCGAAACCGGCGATGAACGCCGCGCCGGTGGAGCGAATCTTTACTCAGTCTACACGGCGGAAATCAGGAAGCGGTTCGCGTCCCTTTACCGCAGCTTCGAAACCGTCATTGGCGCGCAGATCATCATCTCGGCCCTGAACACCTGCCTGACCGGCATCTTCCTGTTCAGCTTCGGTCTGCGCCACGCCACCGTCGTGTTAATCCTGACCTTCCTCTGCGGTCTCTTGCCGATCGTCGGGAACCTGATCAGCAATACGATCATCGTCTGCATCGCCTTCACCGTTTCGATCAAACTCGCGATCATCGCGCTCGCCTTCCTCGCGGTCATCCACAAGCTCGAATACTTCCTGAACAGCCGCATCATCGGCAGCCGCATTCATCACCCGATGTGGCTCATCCTGCTCGCCCTGCTCATCGGCGAGCAGCTCATGGGAATTCCGGGCATGATCCTCGCGCC
>JALYXP010000260.1 GCA_030947045.1 Verrucomicrobiota bacterium
CTATAACCGTAAATGCGACCCACCCCCACTTACGCAGATCGTCGCAGACGTAAGTGAAAATACTCTTTCCAGTAATTATATCTCGCGAGCTGCAAAATGAGCTGGCGAGGCGCTTTAGGAACGCCCCGTCAGAAGCGAGCCGGCACGGCGGAGTTCTCAAGATTGAGACGAAAAGTGACTGAAGCTGCGCGTCCCTTCAATGACGGGAAAGGCAAACTCATTGAAGTTGCCCGCGTCCTCGTTGAAGTGGCGCGTCCCTTCAATGAGATGACGGGCGAACTCATTGAAGTCGTGTCCCACTTCAATGAAGTAGCTCGTCACTTCATCGAGATTCCGTCCAAACTGACCGAAGTGGTGCGTCCCATCAATGAGATGACGGGCGAACTCATTGAACTCGTGCGCCACTTCAATCACGTGGCGGGCAAACTGATCGAAAGTGCGCGCGACATGACTGAGAGGACGCGCAACTTCAGCGAAGGCGATCTCGACCTGATTGAGGTCGTAGCCAAACTCATTGAGTTTGTCGGCGCTTCGGCCGGTTCGGCTCACCCGCGACCTTGCTTCGCGGAGAGTGTTTGCACTGCCCGGTCGCCTCAATCAGCCACCCGTCGCGCCGCCGAAAGATCTTACAAGGTAACGCAACGCGCACCCCCCGCCTTCGATGCCGCCTCAAACCCGTTTCCCCGCCGTATTGAACCAGCGGGAAGCGGTGCGAGATGGACCTGGCCGAAGGCTGAGCACGGAGGTAGGTGCGAATTCAACGTGACCGTGATCGGAAAGCCTTTTGCGACGCCGAGCACGCGATTGGCGGAAAGAATGAACGCGGCGGGAACGCGCACGTTGCCGCTCGGGAGAGCCATCCGTCGTGAAGGTGCGCGCGAATGGCGACTGGCTTCCGATTTGCGCAAATTATGGGACTGACCCTTTTCTACCCCCCGTTCGGGATGCTCCGCGCGTTGCGTGTTCTAACGACCGAAGCACCCCGGCACATTCGTTACGATGTGCAGTAGCAACCCGGGCCACACGCTGTCCGATTCGCTGCGAAGAAGGCCGAACACAACGCCCATGGGGAATGTGAAAGCGACCTGCGCCAGCGCGGCGGGGATGGCGCGATAGTGGTGCAGCTCGAAATGATGCAGGCTAAAAAACACCGACGACACCATCACCGGCAGTAGAGCGCTACGAAACACTCGCTGCGTCAGCTCGAAGATCGCGCCGCGAAATAACAACTCCTCCTGCAGCGGTCCACATACGAGGAAGGCGACGATCGCCGCTCCGCCGTGCGCGTATGCGGTCCACTCTCCACGGCGCCAAGCGATCGCGCACGAGCCGGCGTACCATAGGAGCAGCCAGACGGCGCTGATTCGCACTATTCGACTCCAGTTTGTCCGTCTTCGCGGCATGGCGAACGGCCGCGATGGACGAATCGCCAGGTAAAGTGCAGCGCAGACGATCAGCGACGTGCTGCACGTCTCAGCCAGCCACGCCAGATTCGGCGCAGCGCGTTGTGCGCACCGATACGACGCGCCGTTGACGAACGTGATGATCCCCAGCGACAGGCCGCAAAGCAGTAACAGACCACTGACTTGAACCCACGAGAATCGGGAATGGCTTCCGCTGTCCATGCGCTTCGGACGAGGTACGAAATGCGCCGATCTAAATCAGCGGCTGCTGCTCAGCATCCGCCTCTGCCTTCGCTTTCCTGAAGTTGAGATCTGGCTCGTAATGAGGATGCTCGGCGCGTTGCGTGTTGTCGAGCAATCCTTCGATCGTCAGCAACTGCACCCGCGCGAACTTCTTCCCCGCCATGCTCGTGTAGAAGCCGACCGACGCCGCGTCCTTCACCATCGCGGGTGTCGGCTGTTCCAGCGAGATGAAGAGCGCAATCTCGGCCTTCTCGCGCTCCCGCACGTGATTAACTTCTGCGCCGCATCCACCGCCGTCCCGCAACCGCAGAACGGATCGAGCACCACGTCGCCTTCGAGGTCGATGGATTCGCATCTCCCGACATGCAGCGTGACATCGCCGAGGGAATCTGGCCTTAGTTCCCTTGATGGAACCGGATGTCCGTCCGCTAGCCAGCGATAGCCCAATCTTTCCAAACACGCGGTGGAGCCTCGTCTTGCAGGCGGGCGCGAATGCGGACGAGCAGGCGCGTTCGGCGCTGGCGCACTT
>JALYXP010000275.1 GCA_030947045.1 Verrucomicrobiota bacterium
TGCTGAAATGACTCCAGGCGAGCGCGAAGTCCGGATCGAGCCGCACTGCTTCGCCGAAGTAACGCAGACAGGCTTCGTAGGTCTTTTGGTTCTGGGCGCCGGCCTCTTCGGCCAGTCCTTTGAGATAAGCGTCGTAAGCAGCTGGGTCGGAAGTTGCCTTTATGGCCAGCCCCCGTTGTTCTCTGCCGGTTAGTTGCACCCCCAGTGCGCGGGCGATTTTCTCCGCTACTTCGCTTTCGATGGTCAGCAGGTCGGTCACTTCGCGGTTGTAAATCTGCGCCCAGCGGTGGGCGTCTGTCGCCGCATCGATCAGCTGAACATTGATCCGCATTTTTTCGCCCTCCCGTTGCACGCTACCTTCGAGCACATAGGCGACATCGAGTTGTTTGGCGATCTCGCGCAGATTTTCAGGCGCGCTTTGGTAGCGCTGAGTGGATGTGCGAGAGATGACCTGTAGATCGCCAAATTGCGCGAGACGGGTTAAAATTTCGTCCTGAATACCGGTGGCGAAATAGGCATTCTCAGGATCGCCGCTAAGACTTGCAAAAGGTAAGACCGCGATGCTCTTGGTGGGTGCACCGATGGTCGCCGACGGGTGGTAAAAGAAGAGAAAGGCCAGTGCGACGAGTGTGGCAGGCAACAAGGTGAGAGCCGCAAGTCGCAAGTGGCGGCGGGACGAAGGAGGCGCGCAACCGGGAACGGTCCCGAGTGGCCGCCGTTCAAGCTTCCAGCCAATCGCCAGAGCCAAGGCGAATCCGATGAAGAGCAAGGCGACGATCACCTTGAGCGTCCATTCCGGCAGTCCCAGGATCGGGCGCACGGCGACGGAGATCTGCAAGGTCATCCAGGCCGCGACCGCGTAAGCAGCGGCTGCCCGGTAGATCTTCCGACTCTTAAGATCGTCGAAGACGCTCACTGTTCTCAGTAAGTCATGATCATCGCCGCGCGAGAAGCGCGCAGGCGAAATATTTTACGCGGGGCTTGGAACGTGACGCTATGGCACAATCATTCTCGGCTTCGAGCTGGGCGACAGCACCGGGCAATTGATCGCTTTCAACGATGATTGGAAAGCCCCGCAGCAGGCCGCCATCGAGCAGGCCGGGATCCCGCCGAAAAACCAGTTAGAGTCCGCGATTGTCGCGAGCCTCCTGGCAAATAACGCTGCCTACACTGCGATCCTGCGTGGCAAGAACGGCACAATCGGAAGAGGCGTCGTCGACCGAGAATATGCGCACCTTGCGCTTGCCGCGGCGGTCGGTGAAATTTGCACGCCAGAAAGCATAAGCGTGCCCTTTCGTCTGTTTGATGATTCGAGCTACGCCGACGATACCGGACGAGGAACGTCACGCCAAAGCGACAGCGCCTCCTTAAAAAAGCGTGCCGCCGCGGCAGATTCCTCTACACTTGCGACCGCACTGTCTGCTGGAAAGGCCGGTCGGCGGTGACTTGGAAGCTAACACTATGAAGCACATCGTCCGCTCTGCGCTCTGCGCCGCAATCCTGCTTGCTACCCTGTCCGCCCAAGGTGGATCCGTCATCACGACGAACCTGCCGGCCGGCACGAGGATTGTGAACATTGATGCTAGCGCTGATGGAGCCGCTAATTACGACAGCGCTCAGGCCCTCTGGTATCAGCCGTTCGCGGGCGTGCCGTCACTCACGGTTACGCGTGGGACTTACACCTTTCGGGTCATCAGTCCGCAGGATGCAGCCGCAGCGTATCCTCAACTCACCAGTGCACAGCTTGCGCAGATCTACACCGGCTGGACCTATAATTCGCCATGGACAGAGAATTACATGGTTTTCCAGGAGAGTGCGCTAAGCGATCCAACCGAGCATCAGCTCTTCGACGGCGCCTATCCGGCAGGTGGCGTCAGCTTCTCTTCCGCCCAGGCAGCTTACGATGACGCCAAGGCGAAAGGTTACCTCAACGAGATCCGGCCAGCTCCTCCTGGGCGGGGTAACCTAACGACCGATTTTTTGACTGAATACGCCTTCACCAGCGATACTACCATCCGCTTCATTATCCCGGATAATGGGCTTTTCGATAACTCCGGCGGAGTCTCGGTTGTCGTGACGCCGATAGCTTCGCCCTCTCCAGCACCGCAGTTCGCTAATATCTCCACCCGCGAGTTTGTGCAGACCGGAGATAACGTCCTCATCGGCGGCTTCATTGTGACCGGCACGCAGCCGAAGAAGGTGCTCATCCGCGCCCTCGGGCCTTCCACGGGCGTGGCCGGCAGCCTGGCTGATCCTACGCTGGAGCTTTACACCGGATCGACTTTACTCGCATCGAATGACAACTGGGTCAGCTCGCAGGATAAGCAAGCCATCCAGGACACTGGGATCGCTCCTAAGAACGACGCCGAGTCAGCCATTCTTCGCACTCTGCCCGCTGGCAACAGCGCCTATACGGCTGTCGTGCGCGGCGTCAACAACACCACCGGGGTCGCCTTGGTGGAGGTCTACGACCTCGATACCTCGGTCGATTCCAGGCTCGCCAACATCAGCACACGCGGCGCCGTCGGCGTCGACCCGAATGCCATGATCGCCGGCTTCATTATCGTCGGGGGCAGTAACCAAAAGGTCGTGCTCCGTGTCGTGGGTCCCTCCCTCGGCCTGGCTGGGTCGCTGGCTAACCCGACGTTGGAATTACGCGATAAGAACGGTGCGCTCCTCGGAACGAGCGACGATTGGAAGAACAGCGGACAAACCGCCGAGATCAAAGCTACGGGAATTCCGCCCCAGGATGATCGCGAACCCGCGATCGTGGCCTTTCTGCCGGCTGGAACGAACGCTTACACAGCAGTCGTTCGCGGCACTGGCGGCAGCACCGGAATTGCAGTCGTTGAGGCGTACGCCGTGCAATAGAAAGCGGAACCGCAGCTGCGATATTTACCGGAAGAGCGCTTCCGCCGCCGGATGGGCCCGCAACTCACGAAGCGCCGAGACTGAGCCACACTCAAACCATCGAACCCCGTGGCCACGGCGGCTGCGGAGGAGAAGACGCTCTCATCAACACGAACCGAGTAGCACACCTAACGAGACACAAGATCAGCGACCGCTGGCGAGGGCGCGTGTGGGCGCGAGGAAGAGGTTGTAGCTATCTGAGCTAGGCATCGGAGCGGCCAGGGTTCGCTGCATCGCCTGGCTAGTGCCGAAATGGTCAACGTGTCTTCTCCTGAATTCGCACGCCTTCGAGCATGCTCTGTAGCTCCACCCGGAGGGCGGGCGCATAGTCAATCGACTCACCTGAGGTCGTCTGAAATGAAGCGCTATTTGCGTAAGCGACGAATACCGTCTGCGATCGCGGCGCGTACCAAGGGACATAAAAGCCATGCAGAGTGACATTATGATACGCACTGAGATGCGGAGTCCAGTAGCTTGGTTTCGGGCGGCCAAGAAGGCTCGTCACGCCTTTTTCGGAAAGCGACAAGTCG
>JALYXP010000281.1 GCA_030947045.1 Verrucomicrobiota bacterium
ATACCAGGCCGGGCGAACGCCCAACCCGTGCGTGATGTGCAACGAGAAGCTGAAGTTCGGCAGTCTCTGGCAAAAGGCGGAAGCGCTCGGCTGTGACTACATTGCGACCGGACATTACGCGATCATCGAGCACGACGGCGGACGAGCCGTCCTGCGGAAGGGCGCAGATCCGCGGAAGGACCAATCGTATTTCCTCTTCAGTCTGCGGCAGGCGCAATTGCTGCGTGCGCTACGCCCCTAGGTGCGATGTCGAAGCCGGACATCCGCGAGATCGCGCGTTCGTTAGGCCTGAAAGTAGCCGACAAGGTCGACAGCCAGGAAATATGCTTCGTGCCTGGTAACGACTACAAGGCTTTCCTCCGTTCGCACCTCGGCGAAACGGAATTTCACGAAGGCGCTATTTACGATCTCGAAGGTAATTTCATCGCGGAACATGGCGGCATCGAGCTTTTCACGATCGGTCAGCGTAAGGGCCTGCCGGGCGGGTCGCCGCAGCCGCGCTATGTCATCGACATCGATCCGGAAACGAACCGCGTGATTGTCGGCAGCGCCGAAGATCTCGTCTCGGAGGAGTTCGAAATCGATCGCGTGAACTGGGTCAGCCGCGGCATCTCGGAGGAACCCGCCGAAGTAACGGTGAAGATTCGCTACGCTCATCCCGGCACGGCCGCGACGCTGGTCCCGCTCGATGGCGACCGTGCGCGCTTGCAGTTGCACGAGCCGCAGAAAGCCGTCACGCCAGGACAGGCGGCTGTCTTCTACGACGGTGACGTCGTGCTCGGTGGCGGCTGGATCTGCCGCCAGACCGCGCTCGCGCCCGCCTAGCCGCGTGACGCTATCGTCCTGCGGAGTTCGTTTTGCCGGCGGCAGGTGCGGGGTTGTTTTGCGTCACCGTTCGCGGCACGACGGTGATCTCGGGAATCGCCTGGTACAGCTGCCAATCTTTCGCGACGAAGTGCCACCACTCGGTCCGCATTCCATAAAATCCGGCTACTGACATCGCGCTTTGCAGACGACGAACATTGCGCCGCACCTTCTCGTTCGGTCCTTTGTAATAGAGCATCGCAGCCGGCGAAAAATTATCGAAGTCAGTCGGCATTTCGACTTCCCGTCCGTCTTTGTCGACCAACGTCGCATCAACCGCTACGCCCCAGGTGTGCAGCGAACCGCGACCGTCTGCGGGATCAGCAACGTAGTCATTGTTCTTGGAATATTGCCAAAGCTGATCGTGCGCGGCTTTTGGACGATACGCGTCCCAAATCTTCAAACTGTAGCCGCGATCGCGTAGATAGTTTTGGGCAACGGCCAGGCGCCGCGCGACGCTTGGCCGCACGAACGCGGGCATGTTTGCTGGATAGAGTGGGCGTTGCGCGACGTTCCGTGATCCGGCGTAACGCAACTCAACGACAATCGTCGGATCGACACTGCGGAGGTTCACGAGTTCCGGCTCCTGCGCAGAGACGAACGTCACACAGAGGAGTGAGAGGACGGCGGCTATTTTAACAATGCGATCTGGATTGGAGTAACTCACGGCAGAAAAAATACGAACCACTTCGCACTGCGAATTTTTGCAGAGCGCCGGCTAAGGCGCGGCAGCAATCGCGGGCGCAGCGTTGCTCTTTGCTACGCGCTGCAGGAGAAGTCGAGCACTATTCTCGGGCACATCGAAGCGCAGATCGAGGTCCGCACCGTGGGTCTGCACATCCGGGGGGGCGGCGTAGAGCAGCAAATCGGAGTCCGGTAGGCGCAGCCAATTTTGCGGCTCCTGGCGGATATGGTTGGCAAGTTCGGTCGCAGTCTTGTCGGATTTCGTTTTCAGCAATAGCCGGCCGTGGACCGGGTTCTGCAGCTTCAGGCTGAGCCCGAGCAGCTGCGCGGAACCGAGCAGCTCGCGACTAAACACCGCACCGAAATAACGCGTTAGCCCGGCCGGCACGTTCGAGATCAAACGTACCGCAGTTTCGCGATCGAGCGCCTGGAAGCTGTCGAACAAGCTGCCGGTGATTTTCAGATCCTGCGAAACGCCGAGGCGCACGCGGACCAGCTCCTGCACCTCCGCGGGTGCGCCGACCGCAAGCGTCTTCGGACCAACTCGAGCGAGCGCAAAATCCGGACGGACCCACACGGGCAAGCCGCTAATCGGACGACGCTCAAAGCCATGGTCGTTTTCGAGGGAACGGATCACCGGCGCAACATCGCCTTTCGCCTGCACGAGGACGAATTCCCGATTCGTGCCGCCGTCCCCGCTCGTCATCGCGCGCGTTACGCGGACAGCATCGCGGTCGAGATTTAGCATCGGCGTGTGCTGTGCGCTCGCGGTTAAGCCGGACCAGATCGCCTGCCACTCGTCTGGCTGCTCTTTGCGCCAGCGCTTTGGAAGATCGTCGCGCAGCAGCTGCTCGGTGTTAACCGACAGAATCGCTTCCGTGTCGTGCGGGAGCCACTCGCGTTTCGCCGGCGAGCGCAGGACGAGCGGGAGGATAATCGCGATCAGGACGAGTACCGAGAGGCAGCAGAAGTAGAACTTTCGTAGCTCCTGTTTATCGATCTGACCTGAGAGCACCGCGAGCTCCGCTTTGTGCTGTGAGTGTTTCTCGACCGCAGTGCGACGACGCTGCACGTCCTCGAGGAGGTGCGGCGAATTCGGCGGCGCTATCCCTTTTGTCGCGAGATGACGACCGATATTCAGATATGCCGGGTTTTTGCGTTCCTCGACCGTCTGATGCTGCGCCTTCGCTTCTTTCAGCGCGTCCTGCTGCGCGCGACTTGTTTCGTTTAACGCGCGGTCCCGCGCCTCGAAGT
>JALYXP010000282.1 GCA_030947045.1 Verrucomicrobiota bacterium
GCGTGCTTCGCGCAAAATCATCTCCGCGACCCCTTGCACAAAGAACATGATGTCCCATTGCTCTTCGGCGTAACGACGCAGTGCGTAGTCCGGAGGCTCGGCAGTGAACAGCCGCGCAAACCACTCACGCGGCTCGATGCCGTCCGGGATGCTCGGCGGATGCACGTGAAAGCCTTTTGCCGTTTGCGCAAACATCCGCGCCGCTGCCCATTGCTGCGGCCATAAACCGATCTTCCCTGTGACGCCTTCATCGCGTCGCACGAATTCACCGAAAAACCCGCGATGGCGCTGCGGATATATTGTCCGCGGGAAAACTTCGACGCCCGGGATCCACGCCGCGCGAACGTCTGGCGCCAGGCGATCAGCGGAAGCAACCTTGCCCGCGTCCATCCCAGAATCCGCGAGCTGGTGCGCAAAATTTCCGGCGCTGTAGTCGCGCGTGCCGAGCGCCGCCTGTGCCTCGTCCGTCAAGCCGCGCCAAAGATTGTTTTGCTCCGAGCTCATGTTGCGATGGGAAGTTTGCCTAACGAAAAATCGGCGCGTTCGCGCGAAAGGTTCGGGTTGTAATACGGATCACGTTCCAGGAAATGCGCCCAGCGCTCGCGCATCACATCAGTCTCGAGCGCTTCCACGCTGCGCCGGCGCGTCGCCGATTCGTGGTGATACAATTTCGCGAACGGCGTATAGACGATCAGGTAACCAGCTCGATGCATTCTTAGGCAAAGATCCACGTCATTGAACGTTACGGGCAGCCGCTCTTCGTCGAACCCGCCGACTTCATCAAACACTTCCCGCCGCGTCATCAGACATGCACCCGTAACCGAGCTGTAATTCCGCGTCACCTGCAATTGTCGGTTCACCCCGGGATCTTCGGACGGAAATCCGCGAAACGCATGCTGCGCGATTCCACCCACGCCGAGCACGACGCCGGCATGTTGGATGGTGCCGTTCGGGTAAAGCAGGCGGGCACCGACCGCGCCCACTTCCGGTCGTTGAACGTGCTCGACCATCGCGCTGAGCCATTCGCTATCGATGATTTCGACGTCGTTGTTAAGGAAGAGCAGCCACGGACATTGCGTTTGTTCGACCGCAAAATTGTTAATCGCAGAGAAGTTAAACGGCCCTTCGAAGTGAAGCAGCCGGTGCGGCGTACGGGCGAAGTAATCACGTGCTTCTTCTGACTGGCTGTCGTTATCGACAATCACAATCTCGTAATCAGAGTAGCTCGTCTTCTTCACGAGACTGTCGATGCAGCGTGAGAGCAGCGGAATCGCATCGCGCGCTGGGATTACGATGCAGACTTTGTGCGGCCGATCGATCTCGCGCTTGACCCAGTAAGCGTGGGTCCGCCAGTCGACCGCAACGTGTCCGGCTTCACCGCGCCTGTCGAGGTGCTCCTCGATGGCGCGCTTACCCGCTTCCAGCGCTTTCGGTTTCCGGCGAATGTTATCCGAGGTTGACGAAGCGCTGCGGCGCCAGTGATACAGAATCCGCGGCACGTGATATATGCGCTGCGTCCGCTCGACAATCCGGAGGAACAGATCGTAATCCTGCGCGCCGTCGTACTCCGATCTGAACCCGCCGACCGCATCAACGACCGTGCGGCGAAGTGTCGTGAAATGGCAGATGTAGTTGTAGGAGAGAAAGAAGTCGGGCGACCAATCGGGCTTGAAAAGCGGCGCGTCGAATCCGTTCTCCGTCAGCTTGTCTTCGTCGGAGTGGATCAAGTCTGCGTCGGGGTGTTCCTGCAGTAACTTTGCCGTTTGATAAAGCGCATCCGGCTCCAGCAAATCGTCGTGATCGAGCAGGCCGATCCAATCGCCGGTCGCAACAGACAACCCGCGATTAGACGCTGCCGAAATCCCGGCGCTCTGCGGCAGCCGCTCGAAATAAATGCGTGCATCCCGCGCGACGAGAGCAGGCAGCGCAGCGACGGTCGCTTCGTCAGTGGAAGCGTCGTCGATCAGGATCAATTCCCATTTCTCATACGC
Organism: Verrucomicrobiota bacterium; assembly: GCA_030947045.1. Taxonomy (GTDB): domain Bacteria; phylum Verrucomicrobiota; class Verrucomicrobiia; order Chthoniobacterales; family UBA10450; genus JACCTI01. Next base: position 1,992 of record JALYXP010000282.1, read on the forward strand.
CTGCGCGAGCACGGAATCGATCGCAGCCTCCAGCCATGCGACGGGGGTGTTAAACACCGGCGTAATCAGGCTGATGAGCGGTGCATTTTTGAAAGTCGCGGACTCTGCGCGCATTGCTGTCAGCTGTTCTGCCGTCGCCTGGTGCCGGGAGAACCACGCCTGATATTCGCTCGCGGAATTTACCGCCTGGCGCGGTGCCTCGACGTGCTTTGGCTCGCGGCGTTTCGCCACCTCGCGAAACAGCTTTTGCGGCAAACGATAGGGCGCGAGAATCACCTGCCCGATCTTGCGCTCGGGACACTTGCGGAGGGCGTGTTTCTCCGCCTTCAGCTGCTTCAGTTCGCGCTTCGCTTCCTTCAAGCTCAGCACCTTTTCTTCAAGTTTCGCGATGTGACGATCCGCCGCCTCGAGCTCTGACATGCGCGTGCGCAGTATCCGTTCAACCCCGCGCATTTTCTGATTCAAGCGCGCGAATGCTGTCTCAACTTCCGCGACCGACGCGCGTTCTTCCGCTCCGTGCCGGCGCACCAGTCGTAGCGCACCCGCTTCCAGGTCGGTGACGTCGCTATTGTAATCGGGCACGAAGCCAAACGCGCGGAATGCCTCCACGAGCTCCGGCCGCCGCTTCGGGGCCTCTGCTCCAGCGCCAGGCAGCAACACGATGTCGCCAGCCACGCGCGAAAGTTCGCTCACGACTGCTTCATCATCGGCTTCGATCTGAGCGTAGATCCAAACCGCGATATCGGCAGACGGTGTGTGGCCATTAGCCGGCAATGCCGCGGCGATCTCGCGTCCGGTTCGACAAATGGTGATCGGCCGTTGCAGATTTTGAAACTGCTGCGCCAACTCTTCAGCCGCCGCGGTCACGATCAGCAGCTTGCCGTCGCCTAGTTTCTGCGTGAGCACGCGCGCGAAATCTGGCCGGACAGAATGGGCGAGCGTCTGCAACACCGTGACATTATATTGATTGCCGCTCCCCGCAGGCAAATTTACGATGCCGCGCCTGCGACGGCCGCCGCGCTGCACCTGCATGCTCGACTTCAGCATCTACCTCCTCTACCGCGCGGCCTCGGCGGTTGTCAGCGTGCTCCCGCTGAGGCTGCTTTTCCGCTTTGGTGAGCTGCTCGGGCTGGCGGCGTGGCTTTTCTGCGACGGCTATCGGCGCCTCGCGCAGAAAAATCTCGCGATCGCATTTGGTGCGGAGAAATCCGCTCGCGAGTTGCGTCGATTAACGCGGAGACATTTCCAACGTCTCGGCGCGAACCTGCTCTCCAGCGTGAAGATCGGGACGATGTCGATCGATGAGATTTCCGAATGCGTCACACTGGAGAACGATGAATTAATCCATGACGAACTGCGTTCAGGACGTGCGATTGCGTTCGCTCTTAGCCACTTGGGGAACTGGGAAATTTTCGCGCAGCTCTTTCCAAAATTCTTTGGCTATGTGCCGAACGGCACTGTTTACCAAAAACTCGGCAACCCTCACATCGACGCACACGTTCGCGCGAAACGTGGCCGCAGCGGCGTTCTCCTGTTCGATCGTAAAGAGGGATTCCAAAAGGCGATCTCGCTCCTGCGATCCGGCGGCGTGCTTGGCATTCTCAGCGATCAGCACGCGGGTGATCACGGCCTCTGGACTCCGTTTTTCAACCGTCTCGCCTCGACTTCGCCATTGCCCGCCTTGCTCGCGAAACGCAGCGGAGCCGCGGTTTTCGCTGCCGCCATTTACACTGCCGGCGTCGGCCGGTGGCGCATGGTCTTCACGCGACGCGTCGATGCGCCGGGCGATTCCGTGCAGGCGATCACTGCCGCAGCGAACGCCGTCCTAGCAGATCAAATTCGGGCGGCGCCGGAGGACTGGTTTTGGGTTCACAACCGCTGGAAGACCCCAAATCCGGATTTCCTCCTCTCGCACTACAAGCGCGGCGTTTACTTGCCGGCAGGAGTCGCTGCGAAAGACCTCCAGCCGTTCCGCATTCTTGTCCGCGGCGCCAATTGGCTCGGCGACAGTGTCATCAGCGCCGCTGCTGTTCGCGCGATCAAGCGCGGCCGACCGGATGCGCACATCACCGTCGCCGCGCCGGCAAAGATCGCGCCGATTTGGAAGCTGGTCGGAGAAGCGGACGAAGTGCTTCCGCTCGGGTCGACGTCATTGTTCGATGTCGCGAGATTGTTTTGGTCACAGCCGCCTTTCGACGCAGCGATTCTGTTCCCGAATTCGCTGCGGACTGCGCTCGAAGTTTGGCTCGCCGGCATTCCGCGCCGCGTCGGTTATGCCGGCCATCAGCGCCGACGGCTGCTGAATCAAATTGTCCCGGAGCCGGCATACCGCGGCCCGATCCGTCACCAGGTTCATCGTTACCTCCACCTCGCACAGTTCCTCGGAAGCGACGCGCTGCTTGAGATCGAACCGACGCGGCCGAGCAGCAGACAGAACGGTTCGGTGAAGCTCGGGCTCTGCCCCGGCGCGGAATATGGGCCCGCGAAACGCTGGCTGCCCGAGCGGTTCGCCGAAGTCGCTGAAATCATCGCAGCCGAGCGCCCTGTCTCGTGGGCCCTTTTCGGCACTGCAGCGGACTCAGCCGTCGGACAAGCGATTGCTGAACGCGCTGGCGCCAATTGCCAGAATCGAATCGGTGAGACAACGCTCGAACAGCTGATCGAAGAGCTCCGTGGATGTCGGCTGCTGCTGACGAACGACACCGGCACGATGCACTTAGCCACGCTGCTTGGTGT
>JALYXP010000306.1 GCA_030947045.1 Verrucomicrobiota bacterium
CGCGTCGTTGACATGCGTGACTGCAGTCGGCTGCGCTTTCGCGGTTCCATTAACGTCGAGCCGGGCAATCTCGGCGGGCGCAGTGACGGAGACCCGGCTGAAGAAGAGCGACTTCCCGTCCTGCGAAAACGTCAGGTCGCCCGCATGCAAGCGCGCGACTTCCGTCGGCTGCTTCGCATCCAAAGGGAGCGCCCAGATTGGCGCTTCGCCATGATCTTCCGCAGTGAAGAAGAGCGCCTTCGAGTCGGGCGTCCAAGCGAGATCGCCCACCGAGCGGTCCCAAGTCGCGGTTGCATTTCGGCTCTGACCGGACTGCCGATCGAAGATAATAAGCGACTGCTTGTCGGCCTCAAATCCGGCTCGCGCCATCGAGCGATAGGCAATGTATTTGCCGTCCGGCGAATAGACCGGCGTGTTGTCGTTTCCCGGGCTGCTCGAAATCTTTTTCGGCGTACCACCGGCGATCGGCACGAGGAAGATTTCGTTATTCGTGCTGGTCGCTTCGACCTCATCGATGTTGCTCGTGTAGGCGACTTCCTGGCCATCAGGCGAGATCGCATACATGTCCTGGCCGCCGAGGTTAAACGGCGGCACATCGTGATCGCCTGGCGTGATGTCGCGGGCCGTCGAGGCGGCGTTTTCATCGCTGATCGCCCTGTCCGCCGACACGACAAACAGATGGCTGCGCTTGTTCTCGCTGAACGCTGTCCAGTGGCGGTAGAGCAACGTCGTGAAGATCTTCGCCTTCACCTTGCTGTTGCTGAGCTCTTCGTCCCGGCGCTTGTTCTCGGCGTCGTCTTTGGCGGCGGGATAAACGGACGACACGAACAAGATGTTCTTCCCGTCGGGCGACCAGATCGCGCCATCTGCGCCAGTCGAGATATTGGTCACCTGATGCGGCTCGCCATCGAGCCCGCCAGTCTCTGGCGTGAAATTGCACATCCAGATCTGCGTCGGATCAGTCGCTTTCGAGGTCCAGATCAGCCGTTTCCCATCAGGCGAAAAACGCGGACGCTCCTCCTGGTTTTCCGTGAGGTTGAGCCGCCGCGCCTCGCCACCCGAAGCCGGCACAATCCACAAGTGCGACTTTTTCGTGTTCGCCTCGAGATCGACATCCTGCGCGGAGAAGACGACCCACTTGCCGTCGGGGGACGGCACCGGCTCGCCCAGCCGTTTCAGCGCCATCATGTCCTCGAAGGTGAACGGCCGTTTACCCGCTGCGCTCGAAGGCGCAGGCGCGTTTTGCGCAAATAAGGAACCTGCCACGGTGAGCGCGATACTGACGATTTTCCAATGCATAGGATGTGTCTCCGGTTGAACCGCGAAGCTCTGGCGAAACTGGCGGGCGTGCAATTGTAACTTGGGGACCGATTTACCTCGCATCGCGGCACCCGGCCTCTCATATTCCGCGGCCAACTAACCAATCGAGGCGGCGTCAACACGCGTCTGTTCGCGAGTCGCGCCCCTGCAGAAACTGATCCTGATATGATATACAAATCACTCATCCGAACCACTTGTGCCGTCGCTGCTTTCGCTGCTATCAGCGCTTTCGCTGATTTAAAGAGCGAGATTGTCGGCAAATGGACCGATGCGGACGGCACCGAAAACATCGAATACAAAGCTGACGGCACTTTCAGCGAGACGGTCGGCGGCGAACAAATGAAGGGAAAATATTCTTTCCCCGACGCCACTCACATCAAAGCGGAACTCGAAGGTCCAATGTCCGCCATGGGAGCGATTGTTTCGTCCATCAAGATCACCGGCGACACGATGGAAATGGCTGGCGAAGAAGGGAAGCCGGCGCTGACCTACACGCGCGTCAAAGCGAAGTAATAACCGTCGAGTAGTCTCGGAATTGCAACCGGCGGACGCGCCCAGCGTGTCCGCCGGTTTGCTGTATGACTGACGTCGCAGCCTCAGAGCTCGCGGAAAGCAGGTGCAAAATCCGCGGCAAAGTCGGCGACGTGAAGAAGATCGCCGGCAGGTAACGCCCGTACGAAAAAACGCGACCATCGCTGGTCGCGCTGCTGAAGCTAAGGAGAGGTGGTAGTTTAGTAGTTGCTTCCTAGTTCGCAGACACTGTTATAGCAGCCGTCATGCCACGGGCGCGGCCGGACATCTGGGCATCGGCAAGGTAAAAACGAAAAGCACTGCGACCACCCGTCTAGGCCGCAGCGCTTCTTCGCGAAACTCAGCTAGAGCTTAATCGTCGCCACCGTCATCATCATCTGAATCATCAGATTCAACCTCGGCGTCGCTGTTCTCTTCGACCGCGGCTTCTTGCACTTCGGCATCGGTCATCTCGAATGACTCTGTCTCAGCGAAGCTCTCTTCCGACTGCATTTCTGCTTCCGTGATCGATGGAGTTACTTCCGGGAATGAAGCTGCTGCGACGTTGCCGTCGCAGAAGCTGTAACTTGTTTAGCAGCCAGATGTTCCCAATCCGCAGTGACACGCGCGAGCTCTCCCGCCACAGCCTGTAACTCCCGATTGAATTCCATCGCTGCTCCGCCCGCGGCGTAGGTCTCCGGCTTTTCCAGCTCAGCGGTTAACTCCTGCTGGCGTCCTTCGAGCGACAGAATGTGCATCTCGAGTTCTTGCACTCGTTTGTCGTGGTCGCGCTTTGTCTTGGCTTCCGCTTTGCGTTGCTCGGCGTCGAAGCGACGCTGCTGTCGGCTCTCTTTAAGCCCAAGGCTCGCCGCCGGCACATCAGCTTTCGGCTGCAGGTTGTGTAACTTCTCGCTTCCGCTCGTTAGTGCGGCACGCGCCGAGGTCGCGCGAGACTTATCGAGATAGTAATCGTAGTCACCGGCATACGGCGTTAGCTGGCCACCACTAATGTGCAGCACAGTCTTAGCGACCGCCCGGATAAAATAGACGTCGTGGCTAATGAAAATCAGTGTGCCTTCATACTGGGCCAGTGCACCGACCAGTGCATCGATACTACCGACATCCAGGTGGGTTGTCGGCTCATCCATCAGCAGCAGGTTCGGCGGATCTAGCAGTAGCTTCACGAGAGCGAGTCGCGTCTTTTCTCCGCCGCTTAACACCGCCGTGGTTTTAAAAACATCGTCACCGCGGAACAGAAACGATCCCAGAACAGTCCGCGCGACTTGTTCCGAGACCGGGTTCGGCATATCGCGCGCGGTGTCGAGCACCGTCATCATCGGCTGAAGCATCTCCACGCGGTATTGCGAGAAGTAACCGACCTTTACATTATGCCCGAGCTCACGGGTGCCGCTCTGCACAGGTAACGACCCACCAAGTAACTTTAGCAAGGTAGACTTACCGGCGCCATTAGGGCCGACTAACACCATGCGTTGGCCGCGTTCCGCCTCGAAGTTCAACCCGCGGTAAACGGTCAGATCACCATAAGCATGATCGACATTCTCTAGCTTGATCACGCGATGACCACTGCGCGGCGGCTGCGGGAAGTGAAAGTGCACCGTCTTCTCTCGCGAGACCGGTGCGTCGATCTTCTCCATTCGATCGATCTGCTTCAACTTACTCTGCGCCTGTGAAGCTTTGCTCGCCTT
>JALYXP010000342.1 GCA_030947045.1 Verrucomicrobiota bacterium
CTCGTTCCAATATCCGAACACCACCGCGCGTACCTTCGAGATTGGCGCTGAGCTTTTGAAGCATGGCGTCAACGTCGGACGGGTGAGTCAGCTGCTTTACGAAAGCTATCCGCGCCGGCGCGTTGAATTGTTGCGCGATCTGCTCGGCACGATGCGGATCGGGGGTGGCGGAAAAGTCGCGGCGTTTAGCTTGAGCCTCGAAGTGACGCGACGCCTCGGTGTTATGCCGGAAGACAACGAAGGACTGATCGATCATCTGCGCGCGATTGAAGGAGTGGTGGTCGCAGTGTTTTTTGAAGAACTAATCGAGAATAAAGTGCGCGTCAGCATGCGGTCGAAGAGCGAAGCAGCAGACGTCGCGGAGATCTGCCAACAATTCGGCGGTGGCGGGCATAAGCTGGCCGCGGGCGCACGTGTGCGCGGCACGCTCGGGGACGTGGAGTCACGCGTGATGGAAGCAATTTGCGATGTCGTTAACTGCAACTCCTGACGGCGTTCTGCTCGTCGATAAAGCCGCCGGCATGACGTCGCACGACGTCGTAGCGCTCGCTAGGCGACGTCTGCAGATTAAAAAGGTCGGGCATTGTGGGACGCTCGATCCGATCGCGACCGGATTGCTCCTGCTCACGCTCGGCCGCGGCACGAAGATCCAGGATTTGTTGATGAGCGAGGACAAGGAATACGCCGGCACGCTGACGCTCGGCGCTACCACTGACACGCAGGATCGCGCCGGTAAAATCCTCGAAGAAAAACCGGTGCCACCGCTTACGGAGGAAAACGTGCGCGCGGCGTTCGAGAAATATCGCGGCGATTTTTATCAAATGCCGCCGATGGTTTCTGCGATCAAGCAAGGTGGCGTCCCGCTCTACAAGCTCGCGCGCCAGGGCAAAACGGTCGAGCGCGAGCCGCGCCTGGTGCATGTCTACGGCTACACGCTTCACCAGATTAAAGCGCCAGAGATCGACTTCACGGTGTCGTGCAGTAAGGGATTCTACGTGCGCACGTACGCGCACGATATCGGCGAGACGCTCGGTTGTGGCGCACATTTGAAAGACCTGCGGAGAACGCGCTCGGGTCGGTTTGTTGTCGATGGCGCGGTCACGGTCGACGAGTTGCAGAATTCCGATCCGGTCGACGTGCTCGGCCGCATCCTGACCCTGCCGGAAGTGTCGCGCATGCGGGGCGCGTGACATGACAGAATTAGCGACATTTGGGGAGTGCACGCTTGTAGCGTGCTGGTTTCGGCATTTTGCCGAAACGAACTTTCGTCCGTGGTGCACGCACAGATGATCTTCCCCCGCTCCGAAAGTTCGTCGTCGCAAAATGCGACGACCAGCACGCTACAAGCGTGCGCTCCCCGGATCAGCTAACGCGTGTCTTCGCATATGCACGTCTTACGAGACATCGCGGGCCTCGCCGAACTACCGGGGCCGCTTTTCCTGGCGATTGGCGTTTTCGATGGTGTCCATCTCGGTCACCAAGCGGTGATCTCCACGTCCGCCAGCCACGCGAAGGAGAAAGGCGGGACGCCGGTCGTCGTTACATTCGACCCACACCCGGCCAAGGTGCTGCGGCCGGATCGCGCGCCGCATCTGTTAACTGCAACGCAGCACAAGATCGCGCTCATCCGTGGGCTCGGCGTGGAGCATCTGCTCGTCGTCAAATTCGATCGCGATTTCGCTGCAACCCCGCCAAAGGAGTTCGTCCGCCAGCTTGTTTTACACTCGAAGCCGCTCAGCGAAATCTGCGTCGGACACGAGTGGTCGTTTGGTCGAAACCGCGCCGGCAATCTGACGCTGCTGCAAACGCTCGGTGACGAGAATGGCTTCCATGTCGTCGGCATCAAGCCTGTCGCGGTGAATGGAAGCGTCGTCAGCAGCACGTCGATCCGGCGCGCGGTTGAAGCTGGTGATCTCACGAAAGCGGCCGCGATGTTAGGCCGCGAATACACGATCCTCGGAACGGTCAAGCAAGGTGCGCAGCTCGGTCGCAAGCTCGGATTCCCGACCGCGAATTTGAGCGCGCACAGCGAACAGTTCCCGCCGAACGGTGTCTACGCCGCGGAAGCAAAGCTCAACGGCGAATTGCACCGCGGAATCATAAATCTCGGGTTTCGCCCGACCGTCAGCGACGCGCAGCCGGAGCGCTTGCTCGAGCTACATCTGTTCGATCTCGATCGCGACATTTACGGCAAGGACGTCGAAGTGCGATTCACGCGCTATCTGCGCGCAGAGCAGAAGTTCGGCAGCCTTGATGAGCTCGCCGCGCAAATCGCACGCGATGTCGAGCAGGCGAAAAGTCTCGGCTAAGCGAGACGCAGAATCAGGAGCGTAATTCGCGGGACTTCGAAAGCGCTGCCGCTCCGCCGCCCACCATCACGAGCAACGCGGAAACGCCGGCAAGCGCGCAGACGGTACTGAGAGGCATGGCCACTAGAAATGCTGCAGCGTCACCGAGAAACGCCCCGCCACCGGACAGCAAATAAGCTACCACGCTAGCGACGATCGTCGCACAGAGCAGGATTGCAGTGCGAAGCGAACGCGAGTGACGCCGCGCCGGCAGCTTTTGGACCACACGCGCGGTGAAGCCGTCATCATCGAGATACGGCGACTCATCACGCAAGCGCGCATCCAGCCAATCATCCTCGAGTTGTTCGTCCATCGCCTAATTATTAGACCACGCCGCGAGCGTTTTCTTCAATTTCTCACGCCCGCGCAGCACATTCGTTTTAACCGTGCCGAGTGGAATGTCGAGCACGCGCGATGCCTCGTCGTGCGATAAACCGTTTTGACAGCAAAGTAAGACGGCCGTGCGCTCGTGGAGCGGGAGTAACTTGAGCGCTTGCATGAGGTCCTGCCTTAGTGCTGGGTCGACGGTTTGCGGATCCTGCTCGGCTTCAAGCTGTGTCTCATCGATTCCGACGAGCTCTTTCCGTTTTCGCGCCTCTTCACGAAAGGTGTTGTAGGCGATGCGGTAGAGCCAGGTCGAAAACTTCGCTTCCCCGCGAAAGCTGCGGATGTTTTTGAACGCCTTGAGGAAGGTCTCCTGCGCGAGATCATCGGCGAGCGCGGCGTCTGTTCGCGTAAGCTGCCGCAAGAGTCCACGGACAGCCGACTGATGCCGCCGCACGAGTTCCGAGAAGGCGTGGTGATCATCTTCAAGGAGAACTCGTGCGACGAGGTCGGCATCAGTCAGCGTCACTCGCGCAGGCTAGGACAAGCGCTGCGAATTGTCGGTAACTCGTTTATTCGCGTCCAGTTTCCAGACAAGCAGATAACCTGCGCCAATCAGGAAAGGAATCACACCTACCGCCCATGAGCCGTCGTTCCAATCATTGACTGCACCGAGGAAGATCATGATGCCGAGACCGATCATCAGGAGTGTGATGCCGCGCCGCATGTCGTTGCGCTGCCGGGCAGGCGAATTGGGAGGTGCGAAGAGGCCTTCAGGCACTGGCTGGCCTTTCTCCACCATCATCCGCACGGTGCGATGCAGGGAACGCTGCTTCCAATAGCTGAAGAACAGGATCAGCCCGACGATCAAGACCGGCGCGCCGAAAAGCGTACTGAAGATAATTCCAACGATCGGGATTGCCATCAATGCGCCTTCATCCAAATCGGGCCCATTGTGTTTGCGATTGCGACCGTGGGACGTCCGGTCCTCATCGCCAAAGCCAATGTTCAGACCTCTCTTGACCTTCTTCTCGATGCGGCTTTCCAGATCGTTGTCATCACTGCGTGGCGACGTCGCCGCTGTCGCAGCCGGAGCGGCCGGTGCAACCGGTGCCCCGGGAGTCGGCGTGATAATGGTGGTGGTAGTCGTCGGCTCCGGCGTGCCCGCGGGTGGTTGCGCGAACGCGGTGAACGCGAGAGCCGCGGAGCAGAGACACGTGATGAGAGTTGTTTTCATGATTGGTGCTTTGGTAGTGAGATGCGCCGCCCGAGCGCTTTGGATTCAACAATTTTCACGAGTGGTCGCGGCGGAATTAAAAGCCTTGCGCCACGAAAGGCGGTGGACATTATTCCAGCCTTCGCATCAAGCTGCGACTGGCAGCCAGTCTGTGGAGTGGAGGAAGCTTAATGCGGGTGTAGCTCAGTGGTAGAGCACCTCCTTGCCAAGGAGGACGTCGCGAGTTCGAGTCTCGTCACCCGCTCCAGCCTTCGCTTGCAGCGTCAGCGGAAAAGCGAAGGCTGGAGCGATCCGCCGTAGGCCTTGCGAAGGCGGACCCCCCTCGCTGCAAGGCTACGGGTGGCAAGCCAGCCTGAAGAGATGTATTACGTCTACCTTCTCCGTTCTGAAAAGGACCCACGTAAGCGGTACGTCGGCTCCACCGAAAATCTCAAACTGCGGCTGCAACAGCACAACGCCGGAGAATCTCTGCACACCGCAAAGTTCCGTCCTTGGAAGCTTCACGCCTATTTCGCCTTCGAAGACAAAACGCTCGCTGTGCAATTCGAGCAGTACCTAAAATCAGGTTCAGGCCGCGCATTTGCCCGTCGCCATTTCTGGCCAGTCGAAGGCGGCGCTTAGCTTAACATCCAGACGCGCGCCACCGCCACATCCTCAGCTATCAATCGGTGCCCGGCTGTCTGAATTTCAAGGTGCACATCAGCGCCCGACTGCTGCAGAAGCGCCGCGAGAGAGCGAACATTCGCGAGCGGGATGATCGGGTCGTTGTCGCCTGCTGAGAGCAAAATACGTTTGCCGCTAAGATCCGGCACAGGCGGATTTGTCAGCGTCGCCATCGCACGGAACAACACCGCGGAATGCAATACCTCTGGCCGCAACAGCATCATCGCTGCCGCGATGTTTGCTCCATTCGAATAGCCGACCGCTGTGACGCGTAATATGTCGAAGTCGTATTTCGCTGCTGCGGCCGCGACGAAATCCGCCAACTCGTTCGCGCGGCGGATAACATCCTCTTCATCGAAGACACCTTCTGCGAAGCGCCGAAAAAAGCGCGGCATGCCGTTCTCGAGCACGTTGCCCCGCGGGCTTAACAAAGCAGCGGCAGGGTCAAGATCGCGCGCGAGTGGGATGAGATCTGATTCGTCTCCTCCGGTCCCGTGAAGGAGCAATAGAACGCGCGCGCTGCCACCCGTTGCTGGAATGAATTCGTGAACGAAACCGAGGTCGTGCATAGCTCCGTCTCTCGCCGAAAGGTCAGACCGCCGCTACAGATTATCGATGGCACGCCTGCGACCAACTTTCATTTGGCGGAAAAGTGCGAGCCGCGAGTGGGTCGCTGCGAATGAAGCCGCGTTGGGTGAAGCAACATCTGGCGAATTCGCGGTCATCGAGCGACCGGCGCGCGCACGGCTGATTGTGGAAGCATTTTGTGCCGAATTGAAAGCCGCGAACAACTTACAGGCAGCATTCGGCGGTTCATGGAGGCAACTGCCCGTGGACTGGGAGGAACAGGCGCTCGCGAACAGCGCGATCAAGCCGCTCCGCATCGGTAGACGGCTGGTCATCGTGAGTGATCCTGCCGATATTCGCGGGGCGGACGCTAGCGCGTCGCTGATCATTCCGGCCGGAGTCGGGTTTGGCACGGGCGGACATGCGACGACGGCGATGTCCTTACGGATGATTGAGCGAATGACCCGCCGTCGCAGAAGTGGCTGGCGAATGTTCGATGCTGGAACGGGATCGGGTATTCTCGCGCTCGCGGGCCGCCGTTTTGGAGCGGGCGAA
>JALYXP010000010.1 GCA_030947045.1 Verrucomicrobiota bacterium
TCGCCGTCGATCTTTTCGACAGTGACATCCGGCAGCACGTAATTCTGCGGTGATTCAGCGAAGATCTGGCCCGGCCGCGGATCGAGCTGCGCGATGTTGTTCGCGCATTTCTGGATCTGCTCCACGCCCAAGCCCATGCGACGCGCGATCTCCGGGAAACGCCGCTTCCCGAGATCCTGCATGTGATCGGCGATGATCTTGTATTCGAGGCTGTTTCCCTTCCCCTCGCGCTTCAACTGGATCAACAAACACTCCCGCAAATCACGCGCTCCGACGCCCGGCGGGAAGAAGCTCTGGACGAGCGTGAGCATGTTCTCAAAATCGTCCTGCGGGATGCCGGTGTTCATCGACATGTCTTCCGGCGTGGACTGGAGAAATCCGCTGTCGTCGATGTTGCCGATGATCACTTCGGCGGTCTTGCGATCGTCCCCATCCAACACGGTCTGGTTCAACTGCCCCATGAGGTGCTGCTGCAACGTTTCCTGCGTTTGAATGGAATCGAGAAAGAACTGCCGCTTCTCTTCCTCATCCTGCGAGCGGCTGCTGTAGCTGCTCGATTGCGCCATGTAATCGCGCCATTCATCATCGAGTTTTGCGAGCTGATCGAACTCCTCTTTGAAATCTTCGTCGGTCGCTTTGGTGTCATCCGCGGTCTCCGAGCCGATCTCGCTCGAGAGCTCTTCGAGGACTGGATTGGTCTCCATTTCCTGTTGGACCAAATTCCTCAGCTCGAGTAGCGGCGCCTGCAGAATAAGAAGGCTCTGCTGGAGCTGCGGCGCGAGAACCTGCTGGAGCGAAAGGTTCTGCGACTGATGCATCCCGGGGCCGGCCATGTGCGGAGGCTAGGCGGTCGGGATAACTAAATGCAAGCAATTTTCGCGCCGTACAACGATTGGTTTTCGTCAGGTAGGACTGCAAAAGCGCGCGAGGAATGCGAATTGCTCTAACAACCAGGAGCCGCCCTATGAAACAACTTGTCGTTATCACCGCCATCACGCTTTTCGCGGCCCTGCCGTTCTGCGCAGCTGAACCAACTCCAACCTCGCAAGACCAGCAAATCATCGCGCTCGTCAAAGCGCTTCAGGCGCAAAATATCGCAATGGCACAGAACCAGGCCGCGATCGAAGCGAAGCTCGTGAGTGTCGGCGAAGCAGTCCGGCAAGCACGCACCTTCACAAGTGTCCCTCGCCGCTAACATGCGCACGAAGTGCACTCTCACTTTCCTGGCGCTAGCGATCTCCGCTGCCGGGTTGCAAGCGCAGTCACCGATTCGATCTGTTGCGCAGCCGACCGGTGCGGTCGCGACCAGTCCAGCCCCGGCTCCGGTTACGCCAGTCGCCGGCGGCGATGCTGACGCGACATCGAAAGCGCTGCTCCAAACGTTGCTGCAGTTAAAGGCCTCGAACGAAGAAATCCTGAAGCGCCAGACAGCTACTTTGATTCAGCTCGAAGAAGTCTCGAAAGCCGCCGAGCAGTTGAAGGTCTACGCGACCCGCGGGTAAGGCGTCCTGCCTACTTTTTGTTCTTCGGCTCTACCTTGCGGTAAAGCGTCGCCATGCTGATACCGAGCATGCTGGCCGCCTTTTCCCGAGAGCCGCCGGCGTGCGCCAGCGTTGCGTCGATATAGCCGCGTTCCTGTTGCTGAATGAATTCATCGAGCGTTTGTCCGACCGGCATTGCGGCAATCGCCTTCTCCGCCTTTTCACCCCGCGCCTGCGCCACAATCGCCGGCGGCAGGTCGCTCTCCAGAATCATATTTTCGTCGCACAATGCACAGGCGCGCTCGATCGCGTTTTCCAGTTCGCGAACGTTGCCCGGATAGTCGTAGTGGCACAGAATATCGACCGCCGCCGGATCGATCTTCTTCGCTTCGCCTCCGCTGGCGCTCGCCTGCTTTTGCAGGAAATGATTCACCAGTAGCGGCACATCTTCGAGCCGTTCGCGCAGCGGCGGAATTTCCACCGGAATGACCGCGAGCCGGTAGTAAAGATCTTCGCGGAACGTGCCCTCTTTCATCATCGGCTGGAGCGGCTCGTTGGTTGCCCCAACGACCCGCACATTAACCGGCGAACTCTTGTTGTCGCCCACGCGACGCACTTCACGTTCCTGCAAAACGCGGAGCAACTTGGTCTGCAGCGACGTCGCCATCGAGTTCACTTCGTCGAGGAAGATCGTTCCGAGATTCGCTTCCTCGAAGAGGCCGCGCTTGTCTGCGACAGCACCGGTGAACGCACCTTTTTTGTGTCCGAATAGCTCCGACTCCAGGAGGTTCTCTGGCAGCGCGCTGCAATTAATCGCGACGAACGGATGGTGCTGCCGGTTGCTGTTGAAATGCAGCCCGCGCGCGACGAGTTCCTTGCCCGTGCCGCTCTCGCCCTGGATCAAGACGGTGCTGTCGGTGTCGGCGACTTTGTTGATCAGGTTGTAAACCTGCTGCATCGGCCGGCTCGTGCCGATGATGTTCTCGAAGCGGTACTTATTCTTGAGCTCCTTGCGGAGGTAAACGTTCTCACGCAGCGCCGCCTGGTAATCGAGCGCGCGCTGCACCGTCATCTGCAGTTCATCGATCTTGAATGGCTTCGTCACGTAATCGTACGCGCCCATCTTCATTGCTTCGACGGCCGTCTCGACCGACGCATACGCGGTGATCAAAATTACGGCCGTTTGCCGGTGATGCTCGCGAATATGGCGCAGCACGTCGAAGCCGGTCATCGTCTCCATTTTGATGTCAGCGATCACGACCTGCGGGGCGATCGCATCGAGTTGCTCCACGGCGCGCGGCGCGGAGTTGAATGGAAAAACCTGATGCCCTTTTTCGCGGCAGAGCGTGACGATGACCTCTACCATCGCGGGCTCGTCGTCTATAATGATGATCTTAGCCATAGTCGCAGGCGCGAGAATATTTCAGCTTTGAGAGAAGGAAAGCAAAAACGAGAAAGTCACCAACAGGCTGCCAGGCGGCCATTTACCATCGACCATGAAACTTTCTCATCGAATTCCAACAATTCGTCGAACAACTCCTCGCCTGCCATGGCAGCAGGCAGCGCGATCAGATCGGCTTTGAATCCGGGCACGAG
>JALYXP010000377.1 GCA_030947045.1 Verrucomicrobiota bacterium
GGTCTGCGACGTTGCCGACACAAATCCGGAAATCACGTCGCCCGGCTTCAGCCCGAGTGTGCTCGCTTTCGCGACGAGCGTGAGTTTCCCTGCAGGTCCGTTGTAGTTGCTCTCCGGTTCGAGCGCCTTGAACGAGCCCGCCTTAGCGAATCGGCCATCGACGCCGCCAGAGTTATTCGGGCTGGGTGTGTAAGACTCGTATGTCGCGGTGGGCCGGTATGTCAGACGAATCCCGCGGTAATGGACTGTCGAAGTGTCATTCGTCACATCAGGATCCGGACCATTAATCTTCATCGCGACGTAAATGGAGAAACCCGGGTCGTTCGTGTTCGCAGGATTCACATCTGTGTTGACGGTGAAGAAGAGGCGCGGAGTACCGTCTGCCGCGAACGGTTGTGAGAGACGCAACGAGACAAGGTCAGATCCCGGAGGAGCCGGAGTGGTTGTAACGCCGAGCGCAGCGCTGGTGTCGCCTAGCTTATCCGTGAGCAGCGTCAAACCGGGGGCGAGGCAGACGTTCTCGGGTGCCGGTGGCGCGACAGCGACGAGATCAATCTCGTTACTCATGCCGCCCATCCCGACGGCGTTGATCGCCTGAACGCGATAGAACAAGTGCATATCGGCTGGCGGATTGAGATCACGATAGGTCGTGTTCGCATTTCCAGTCTGGCCGATGAGAACTTCGGTCCCGGCACTGTTACTGCGGAACACTTGATAGTTGATGATATTGGAGCCGCCGTTATCCGGAGCCTTCCACGACAGCAGCGACTCCGTGGGTGTCCGGCTACCAGACAAGCATGGCGGCTTCGGCAGGATAGCTACCGTGGTGTCGGTGTTCGCATCGTTCGACGCGAAAATGGTTCTGCCGCCGGTCTGCCGGGCGACGCGCATGTGCGCGGTGTAATCGTTGGGAGCGGTGCCGTCGATGCAGCCCGCGCTGACGCAACCATCACTGTAGCCGTAGAGGACACGTCCCTTCGAATCGACGGTGATTTCGTTGAAATCGAGCGTGTTGCGATCACGTTCGCTACCGCCCTGCTGCCAGATGCCGGTCATGCTCTGCACGGGGTCGTTGGGAGTGACGTTGACAGTCGTCCAAGTGCGGCCGCTGTCGTAAGTAAATGAAACGAACGCATACCATTTGCCGGGAAAATCTTCGGCTTCGTAGTTCGCGCCGCCGATGTTCGTACCAATGAAGCCCACAGCCGCGCGGCCGCTGCTCCCACCGATCGCTTCGACGTGCACGGCATTCTTGATGCCCTTCGGAACGCTGATGTCGACATCGCGAATCCATGAGGTGCCGTTGTCTTCACTGACCGCGACGTGGACGTGACCTTCGGTCGCGTTTGCGTCGTTATTGACATAGGCAAAGTAGGCGCGGCTGTCGGCGTCCAGCGCCACAGACGGATCCGCACCATCGGCCTGGGGCGTGGAGGTGAAGCCATTCGTCGGATCGGTGACCGGTGCGACTTTCTTGACGACAAACTCTGTCCACGGAGTTGTGCCACCATCCTTACTGATCGCGCCGCCTTGATTGCTGCCGCACGACTTGTCCGGGAGCCAGGCAGTCCCGTTTGGCGCGATGCGCACGTGGCCATGGAGGCCTCCGCATCCTTTCGATGCGTTTGAACCGGGGCCGGTGGCGACTACTGCCGGGCCATAGACTGACCCCAGATTGTCGCTGCGTTGACAGTTAGCACCGACAAGGGTTTGTGAGCAGTACATGGTGTACTGGCCTTGGTTGGTCGTTGGGTTGGACAACCCACTCAGGGATGGGGGGTAGGGACCGGTCGCAATCGTCTGGTGATCGGCACCATCGGGCGGTGCTGCGCCGACAGGAACCCAACTGTCACCATCATTATCGCTAAAGGCATAAGCGCCATTTGCTCCAGCGGTGGAGTTCGATGCGAAGGTGCGGCCGCTCGTTTGGTCGGTCCAAAGAATCGGATCGAGCCCTGTGCTTGTATCCGGGGCGGACCGATCCTGCCAGAGGGCTTCGCAACATTCCGGCAAGGCGGCAGGCCGGAAAGGAGGCGCGGCGATCTCCGGCGGCGTCAAACGCCAAATCGGGCCGACGTTCATGGTCATGATCCGGCCGGTTTTTGGATTGAAGCCGATGTTGAACTCTCCGCTGCTCGCCTCAGCCGAAGAGCCGACGGGCGGATAAAAATTCTGGAAGCGCGGGACGCCGGGAGCGGCTGGTTCTGCCACTCCGAATGGTGCGGGCGTGGGACCGGGAACCGCCACCGCCCCAGCAATCAGTTCGATCTTCACTTGCAATGCCTCGCGACTAGAGGTGTAGGGCACCACTTTGATGGTGTACTGCGAACTGCCGTCAGCTAGCGGTGCAACACTGGCGACCTCGGGGTTCGCGCCGCTGGCAGACTTGAAGTCAGCCTGTTTTGTCCCGTTCAGGGCAGAATTTGGGACGTTTCCCTTGAAAACATAGAGATCGTAATCTGAGTTTCCAGATCCGGTGTCTTTCCAAGAGAGCGTGACCTTGATCGATGCGTTCGCGTTCAACGCTACATAACCAGTCGGCAAGGAAACGTTCAGCAAGTAGCTGTCGCACGGCGTCGCTGCCGTATTACATTCCGGCCCTTTATCGACCTGGATCACCGGAGTCGGATTCGATGACGTAAACGGAGCGATGTCATAGGTGAGCACCGCCGTAGAAGGCGAGAGGGTGCCGGTAGAAGGCGTGCTGGCGAAACTCAGCAACGCGAGCATCACGCTCGAAAGGCCGAGCGTAAGAGCCGCAACGGCGCGAGTGGTAAAGAAGGCGGATTCGGAGGGGGGTTGGTTGCGCATGGTAGTGGAATTAATTCGGTTGCCGGCTGCTGGATCGCCGGGTTTTATTCGCGCGGTTTGCGCGAAGTAGCACAGTGCGTTTTAGACGACCTCGTCAACGGTGTCGATTGATTTATTCCGTGTTCAAAGAATGAAAGCACTGTCGATTGCGGCGCGCGAAAATGCTTCCCCGCGGCGTTGCCGCGAAAGGTGCTAATGCAACGTGGCCGCTCATATGCGTGCATTGTGATTACCGATGAAGAGCTGGAAGAGCCGGGCTACGACTTTCGTTGTGATGTTTGGCGAGCGAAGCAGCCGGGTGCCTGCGTTGCGGAGTAGTCGGCCGGATGTTAGCCTCCGCCCCGCGCGATGGCTCAGAATTATAAAGAGACGCTGAACCTCCCGAAGACGGAGTTTCCGATGAAGGCGAGCCTCACCGCTCGCGAGCCGGAAATCCTGAAATCGTGGGAAGAAACGCGCCTCTACGAGCAGATCCAAAAAGCACGCGAAGGCGCTGAGTTATTCGTCCTGCATGATGGGCCGCCTTTCGCGAATGGCGATGTCCACATGGGCACAGCGCTGAACAAGATCCTGAAGGATCTCGTCGTGAAATCGAAGTCGATGGCCGGCTTCCGCGCGCCGTATGTGCCGGGGTGGGATTGTCATGGCTTGCCGATCGAGTTCAAGGTCGTGAAAGAGACGCGCGGTCTTGCGCCGCTCGAGGTGCGGAAGCGTTCGGAAAAATTCGCGCGCGAGTTTGTCGACATCCAGCGTGGCCAATTTAAACGGCTTGGCGTGCTCGGCGATTGGCAGCGCCCGTACCTCACGCTCGATCCCGCGTATGAAGCGGAGATCCTGCGCGTGTTCGCAACGTTCGTGGAGAAGGCGCTCGTCTACGAATCAAAGAAGCCGGTGTTTTGGAGCACGGGCGCGCAGACCGCGCTCGCGGTGGCGGAGGTGGAATATCACGACCGCGAAGACACCGCGGTTTACGTCAAGTTTCCGATCGTCACAGGCGAACTCGCGGGAAAAGCGAGCATCGTCATCTGGACGACAACGCCGTGGACGT
>JALYXP010000385.1 GCA_030947045.1 Verrucomicrobiota bacterium
CGCGCGACAAAGGCCGACCCAATGATCGCGCTCGGCCAGGGTTAAATTACTTATGCCAAATCCACTGATCGAACTGAAACACGTCGAACGCTTTTACCCGCTGGCGAAGGGGCAGTTCTTCTATGTCCTGCGCGACATCAACCTGAAGATCGAGGAAGGTGATTTCGTTTCGATCATGGGGCCGTCCGGTGCCGGTAAATCGTCGCTCCTTCACGTCCTCGGCATGCACGATCACGCTTGGACGGGAGAATATTATTTTGAAGAAACAGCGGTGCATCAGCTGAAGCCGAACGCCCGCGGCACGCTGCGGAATGAGCAGATCGGCTTCGTATTTCAGCAGTATCATTTGCTCGACGACCTCACCGTTTACGAGAACCTCGACATCCCGCTTTCATATCGGCACGTCAGCAAAAGCGACCGCGCCGCGAACGTCGCGGACACGCTGGATCGGTTTCACATCGTCGGAAAGAAGGACCTTTACCCACGCCAGCTTTCCGGTGGCCAGCAGCAACTCGTCGGCGTCGCGCGCGCGATCATCTCCAGTCCGAAGCTGATCCTCGCCGACGAGCCGACCGGCAATCTGCATTCCGACCAGGGGAAGGAAATCATGGAGCTCTTCAAGCGTTTGAACGGTGCGGGAACCACAATCGTCCAAGTCACGCATTCGGAAACAAATGCTTCGTATGGCAACCGGATCATCCAGCTGCGCGATGGTTTTGTCGTGTAGCGCAAGCGTCCAGCTCGCCCGTTCACCAATCTGCAAGCTGGAGATTGCGCTACCTTATGATTACCGACCTCAAATACGCCCTCCGGATGCTGCTCAAGGCGCCCGGTTTCACCGTCATCGCCGTCCTTACGCTCGCCCTCGGGATTGGGGCCAACAGCGCCATCTTCAGCGTGATCGATACCGTCCTGCTGCGCGCTCTCCCGTTTCCCGAGCCCGACCAGATCGTGATGGTTTGGGGACGGACCTTGCGCGATGGCGGATCGGATCGGAACAACCATTCCTTCCCCGACTACGCCGATTTCCGCGATCAATCCCAGAGCTTTGCCGCGATCGCGGCCTACGCGCGGACGGGTGCGACTTTGCTGCAGGGCGACGAAGGCCAGCCGCTCGCCGGGATCGCGGTCACGGCGGAAATATTCGAGGCGCTCGGCATGTCGCCTTTCCTCGGGCGCGGTTACTCACGTGACGAAGACAAGGCCGGCGCGCCGCCAGTCGTGGTCATTACGCATCCGCTCTGGCAACGGGCTTTCGGGAGCGACCCGAAGGTTGTCGGCCAGCAGATCATGCTTTCAGGAAGAAGTTGCACGCTCCTCGGCGTCATGCCTGCCGGTTGGAAATTTCCGGTGGAAAGCCAGAAGATCGATTACCTCATGCCGCTGCAATCCATGAGCGGCGCCAATGAGCTGAACAATCGCGGCGCGCATTTCATGGACATTGTAGGGCGGCTGAAACCGGGCGTCTCGCGGCCGCAGGCGGAAGCGGAGCTGACAGCTATCGCGGGCCGCCTCTCGCAGCAATATCCCGACACAAACACAAACTTCGCGTCGGTCGCGATCGTGCCGTTGCACGAAAGCATCGTCGGCGATGTGCGGCCGACCTTGCTCATCCTGCTCGGGGCGGTCGCGCTCGTGCTCCTGATCGCGTGCGCGAACGTCGCCAACCTGCTGCTCGCGCGGGCCGCGGCCCGGAGTCGTGAAATCGCGATCCGCACCGCGCTCGGCGCCAGCCGGTCGCGGATCGTGCGGCAATTACTTTGCGAGAGTTTCCTCCTCGCGCTGCTCGGCGGTCTCGGCGGCCTCTTTCTCGCCTGGTGGGGCGTCGATCTCCTGAGCGCGCTCGGACCCCGCGGCGTTCCGCGATTGAATGAGGTCTCGGTAAATACGACGGTGACTGCGTTCACCTTCCTGGTCGCGATCGTCAGCACCCTCGCCTTTGGCCTGGTGCCGGCGTTGCAAGTCTCGCGCGGGGACGTGAACGAAGCCCTGCAGCAGGGCGCGAAAGGTTCCACTGGCGGGCTGCACGCGAATCGCATCCGCGCCGCGCTCGTCATCTCGCAAGTGGCGCTCTCCCTCCTGCTTCTCGCGGGCGCCGGGCTCCTGATTAAAAGCTTCGTCAATCTTCAAAACACGAAACTCGGTTATAACCCGGAGCGCGTGATCACGTTCTCGCTCGGGTTGCCGCGCGTGAAATATCCGGAGGAGGAGGCGCAAATTCGCACCTTCGATCGCATCCTCGAAAAGCTCGCGACCGTGCCGGGGATCGAGGCGATCGGTGCGGTCAATCCGTTGCCCCTGAGTAACAGCATTCGAGCGTCCTCCCTGATGGTGAGCGGCGCCGCGCCGGTGCCGCCGGGCCAGCATCCGGGCGCGGGTCATCTCATCGTCACCGGCGATTATTTCCAGGCGATGAGAACGCCGGTGCTGAGCGGCCGCGCGATCGACCGGCGCGATACAAAAGATTCGCCGCTGGTCGTGATGATCAACGAAGCGTTTGCGAAGAAGTTTTTCCCTGATCGCGATCCGATTGGGCAGCAGGTCATGATCGACCGCAACGACGACCAGTCACCACCTTGCGAGGTCATCGGTGTGGTGGCCAACACGCGACACGACACGTTGCGGGACAATCCGGGGCCGGAATTTTACGTGCCGCTCTCGCAGGATCCAGGGCGCGCGCTCGACTTCGTATTGCGGACGAGCGCCGCAAATCTCGCGGGTCTCGATCGCGCGGTGAAGGCCGCGGTGCAAAGCGTGGATAAGGATCTCTTCGTGCCGACGCTGCGCCCGATGGAATATTATCTCTCGCAGCAGCTCATGCAGCCACGTTTTAACATGCTCTTGCTCGCGATTTTTGCGGGCGTGGCGATGATCCTCGCGGCGATCGGGATCTATGGCGTGATCGCTTACAGCGTGGCGCAACGGACGCGCGAAATCGGTATCCGGATGGCGCTCGGCGCGCAGCGCGGGCAGATGATGGGGATGATGTTGCGGCAGAGTCTCGTGCTGGTGGCTGTCGGCCTTGTGCTTGGCTTGCTCGCGGCGCTTGCGACCACGCGATTACTCGGAGCGCTGCTTTATGGTGTGAGCGCAAATGATCTCAGCACTTATGCGGCGGTTGTCTTCTTGTTAGGCGGCGCGGCCTTGTTCGCCAGCTACATCCCCGCGCGTCGTGCCATGAAAGTCGACCCGATGGTTGCCCTCAGACATGAGTAAACATGCACACCGCACCGCTGTAGCCGGTCACTTCGCACGCGCGGCGACGACTTATCTGCCGCGCGCCGCGCCATGAATGTCGATCCGATGCTAGCGTTGCGGCATGATTAACCGGGTCGCCCTGCTCGCGGGCACATTTCTCGTGGCCGTCTCCACCGGGACTAACGCCGGCGGCGTTGAAGAAGAGACGACCGAGGCGACTTACCAGGTCGGAGCAAATCCGACGCTGACGGTGCACAACACGGACGGACGGGTTTTCGTCTACGGCTCCGAGGCGGGCGAGATCAAGGT
>JALYXP010000395.1 GCA_030947045.1 Verrucomicrobiota bacterium
CGCGCGAAGATGATCGACGGGAGCCGCATCCGACCTGGCGACGTAGTTCTCGGCCTCGCCTCAAACGGCCTGCACACCAACGGCTATTCGCTCGCGCGGAAGGTTCTCCTTGGCAAAATGCGCTTGAAGCTCGATGCCAAAGTAGAAGGTCTACGGCACTCGTTAGGCGCCGAGCTGTTGCGCACGCACGTAAACTACCAGCCGCCGCTCGCGAAGGTGAAGATCACATCGATCAATGGTCTGGCGCACATCACCGGCGGAGGACTAGTCGACAACCTGCCACGCGTGCTGCCGAACGATTGCGACGCGTTGATCGAGACGAAGAGTTGGCGCGTGCCGCCGATCTTTCGCGTGATCGAGACGAACGGGAAGATCCCGCGCGACGAGATGTATCAGGTGTTCAACATGGGCATCGGCATGGTTGTCATCGTCGGCGAGAAGAATGCCGAGCAGATCGCGCGTACGCTCGGCGCAAAGCGCATTGGACGCATCGAGTCGGGCAGCGGGATCACGCGGCTGCTCTTCTAACGCCGAGTCCTCCGCAGCGGCGGCTGCGTCATCCCGAGCGAAGTCGAGGGATCTCACACCCGCAGTCCGCGCCTTTTAATTCATTGCAGCCCGCGCCTGCAATTCAGGCGCTCTGCCGGTTCGTGTAACTCCCCTACGATTGAGAGATCCCTCGACTTCTCTCGGGATGACCGCGCCGGTTCGTCCAGAACACATGACAACCGCCGAACTCAGTTCTACTCTCGGCGATGGAGAAGCGACAGCTCGGCAAGACGGACATGCACGTCTCGGTTCTCGGATTCGGCGGCGCCGAGATCGGGTATGAAGGCGCCACCGCAGACACCGTCGAGAAGCTGCTGAACAGTGCGCTCGATGCAGGGCTTAACGTCGTCGACACCGCGGAATGCTACGAAAGCAGCGAGGATTTGATCGGGAGCGCGGTCAGTCATCGGCGGGACGAGTTTTACCTCTTTACTAAGGTCGGCCATCCGCGCGGAGTCGGTAGCGAAGATTGGTCTCCGGCTTCCATCCTGGAGAGCATCGAGCGCAGCTTGCGTCGTTTGAAAACGGATCGTCTCGACCTGGTGCAGCTTCATAGTTGTTCGGAGGCCGTGCTGCAAAAAGGCGACGCGATTTCCGCCCTACAGACTGCGCGGGACCGCGGTTACACGCGCTACATTGGTTGCTCTGGCGACGGCCGCGCCGCGAAGTTGGCGGTCGACTCCGGCGCTTTCGATACGCTGCAGACTTCGATTAACATCGCCGACCAGGAAGCGATCGAACTCTCGATTCCGAGCGCACGCGAACGCGCCATGGGCGTGATCGCGAAACGGCCGATCGCGAACGCCGCCTGGAAGTCGGGGCATAAGCCGATCGACTCCTATCAACACACCTACTGGGACCGCCTCCGGAAGCTTGATTACGATTTCATTCACGGCCGGCCAGTCGAGGAATCGATCGCCCGCGCGCTTCGGTTTACGCTCAGTGTGCCGGGCGTTCACACCGCAATCGTCGGCACCACGAAACCAGAACGCTGGCAGGAGAATGCAGCCTTTATCGCTGCGGGAAATCTAAACGCAGAAGAGTTCGATGCCATCCGGAGCCGCTGGGACGACATCGCTCCACGCACATGGGTCGGCCAAACCTGATCATGCGCCGATTCACCGCAGCGTTGGTGGCGACCGCTTTAACTGTCAGTTGTCTGCAGGCCAATCCTGTCGGCGACTTTTTCAAGAAGGTTGGTCGCACGATTAGTAAACCATTGGCACCGAAGCCAACCCCGCGCCGGACGGCAGCGCGAAGCAGCAACAGCAAGCGGGCCAACACCTCCGCCTCACCGACCCCGAGTCCTACGGCGGCTTTGATCGCAAGTGCGACGGCTGCTCCCACGCCCGCGGCGGAACCTTCGACGCCCGCGCCGGTTGTGGAACGGGCAGCGATTCGCGAGCCGCGCATCGGCGGTGCTGCCGAGCGCCGTGATCTTCCCTATGGCGTGCCGGTCCCCGGCAAGGCCGGCTTTGTCACCAGTCCTTATGCGCCGACGCGGGGTTACGTCGATGTTCGCGAATTTCCGCCCGGGACCGAGGTGCGCGACCCGTATACCGGCAAGGTCTTCCTGACGCCGTAATCGTAACAAGCGCTCCCGTCTAACGGCCGATTCAGCGGCCCTGCAAAAGGCCGTGCAGGCAAGGAGCTCCGATTCTTCTTCCATGGAACTCGAAACTCTCCGCGACTTATACGTGCACGAACTGAAAGATCTCTACAGCGCCGAGAAACAGATCATCAAGGCGCTGCCGAAGATGGTAAAGGCCGCTACCAACCGGCAGCTTTCATCGGCATTCAATCAGCATCTCGAGCAGACAAAGCGCCAGGCAAAGCGTCTCGAAGACCTGCTCGCGAGCCACGATGAATCAACCCGCGGGCCGAAGTGCCAGGGAATGGAAGGTGTTTTGAAAGAAGGCGACGAAATGATCAGCGAAGACGCTGAAGACGAGGTGCGTGATGCTGGCTTGATCGCCGCGGCGCAACGCGTTGAGCACTACGAAATGGCCGGCTACGGCTGCGCGCGGACATACGCGGAACTACTCGGCGACAAAAAAGGCGCACGCCTACTCGACACGACGTTACGTGAAGAAGAAGCGACTGATCTAAAACTGACGAAGCTCGCGAAATCGGTGATCAATTTGCGCGCGAAGAAGGCCCCGATCAAAAGCGACAATAGGCGGCGGGGCAGTAAACGAAGTGGCGTCACAAAAGCTATCGGGCGGCTCGTCGAGAAGGTGACCGGCTGACGCCGGTGCCGGTTACTTCGCGCTACTGCCGACGATCGCATCAGTTCGATACATGTCGCGGTTGCTGCCCTGAAACTCGGCCTTCAGCTTCACGGTAAAGTGAGCGAGGTCGACGATGTCCCAACGCGTGAACTCCCAATGACCCGCTTTCCGGGGCGCGTGCTCGATGCCGAGGAT
>JALYXP010000397.1 GCA_030947045.1 Verrucomicrobiota bacterium
TCCCAAAGCAGCAGGCGTTTGTTGCCGTTCCTGTCCATCGCAATTGGGGAAGCGGAGCCGCGCTACGGCAGCGGCGAATGCATTTGCGCCAGCGCGAGCATGCTCGCGAGGAAGAGAAGAATCGCGACCGCAGCGGCAGCGTAGAGCGCAAGGCGGGCGCGATCTTTTTGCGAAGTGCGCTTGGGAAACGGCGACGCGTTCTCGAAGTCCACCGGTCGCGTACTTACCTCAGCAGGCGACGCTTCCACTGCTTCGAGCACGGGCAATGGCTGCGCGGTGGCTGACAGCTCGCATTCGAAACACGCCTCGAGCTTACCGAAGCGAATCCGATCGCCAGGCTGCAGCAGCACGCTGCGAATGCTTTCGCCATTCACGCGCGTGCCGTTCGTCGACTCGAGGTCGACGAGCTGGTAATCGTCGCCCGCCCGTTGCAGCTGCGCGTGGCGGCCGGAGACCGACGGATCGGCGAGCACGATCGTGTTTTCAGCCGCGCGACCGATCGTGACGAGCGCCTCCGTCAGTTCATATGGCACGGCGGCTCCCGTCTCAGTCTTGGTCATCAACCGTCGCATGCGCGGACACGAATATCAGTCATCCCGAGCGAAGTCGAGGGACCCCGTAGCATTACGCAGCGTTTAACCACGGGGTTCCTCCACTTCGCTTCGCTGCGGTCGGAATGACAGCATGCCGGCCCTCGCATTGACCAGCCAACGGCACGCCCGCATAGTGGTCGGCTCAATGTCCATCGAGCTCACGC
Organism: Verrucomicrobiota bacterium; assembly: GCA_030947045.1. GTDB lineage: Bacteria > Verrucomicrobiota > Verrucomicrobiia > Chthoniobacterales > UBA10450 > JACCTI01. Next base: position 758 of record JALYXP010000397.1, read on the forward strand.
GCAACTTCTGCATCATCGCGCACATCGATCACGGCAAGACAACATTGTCGGATCGTTTGCTCGATCGCACTGGCACGATTCACAAGCGTGACCAGCAGGATCAGCTGCTCGATTCGATGGACCTGGAACGGGAACGCGGCATCACAATTAAGGCGCATCCGGTGGCGATGAAATACACCGCGCGGAATGGCAAAGAATACCGGCTGAACCTTTCCGACACGCCGGGTCACGTCGACTTTGCCTACGAAGTTTCGCGCTCACTCGCTGCGTGTGAAGGCGCGTTGTTGATCGTCGATGCCGCGCAGGGTGTCGAAGCGCAGACCGTCGCAAACGTCCATCTCGCGCATAAGCAGGGGCTCACGATCGTGCCCGTGATTAACAAGATCGACCTGCCAAACGCTGACATCCCGAGCGTACATCGCCAGATCGAGGAAATCCTCCAGATTCCCGCCGAGGAAGCGATCGATTGCAGCGCGAAAATGGGCATCGGAATCGAGGACATTCTCGAAGCCGTCGTGCACCGTATCCCACCGCCTCCGCAGCCGGTCGACGACACGCTCCGCGCTTTGGTCTTCGACTCCGTGTTCGATGTGTACCGCGGCGTGATTGCATACGTCCGCGTGTTTTCCGGCAGCATCCAGGCCGATCAGCAGGTGCGGATGATGAACAACGACTCGCGGCACGAGATCAAGGAAGTCGGCGTGTTCACACCGAAGATGTTCCCGCAGGCGAAACTTAACGCCGGCGACGTCGGCTATTTCATCGCGAACATCAAGACGACGGCGGACATCAAGATCGGCGACACGATCACCGATCTTCGCAATCCGGCGAAGGAGCCGCTGCCCGGCTTCCAGGAAATTCATCCGATGGTGTTCAGCGGAATTTACCCGATCAACACGGCGGACTTCGAGCATCTGAAAACTGCAATCGGGAAGCTGCGGCTAAACGATTCGGCGTTCATTTATCAGCCGGAAAGTTCCGTTGCGCTTGGCTTCGGATTTCGCTGCGGATTCCTTGGATTGCTGCACATGGAGATCATCCAGGAACGGCTCCGGCGTGAGTACGACATGGATATCATCGCGACGTCGCCGAGCGTTATCTACGAAGTCCTCACGACGCGCGGCGAGACGTTGCTGGTCGATAATCCGGCGCATCTGCCGGACCCGAGCATCATCGATGAAATCCGTGAGCCGATCGTGAAGGCCTATGTCTTGTGCCCGAACGAAAACATCGGCGACCTCCTGCAGCTCATCATGGAGAAGCGCGGGACGATGGATCACACCGAGACGCTCGACACGCGCCGCGTGATGTTGCATTGCGAGCTGCCGCTCAACGAAATCCTGGTCGACTTCAACGACAAGATTAAGAGCATCACGCGCGGCTACGGCTCGATGGACTACGAGCATGCCGGCTACCGCGCGGCGAAGCTGGTGAAGCTCGACTTGTTAGTTAATGGCGAAGCAGTCGACGCCTTCTCGATGATCGTGCATCGCGAACGCGCGGAGGCACGCGGCCGGCAGTTGGCGGCGAAGTTAAAAGAAGTCATCCCGAGCCAGCTCTACCAGGTCGCGATTCAGGCGGCGATCGGCGGCAAGATCATCGCGCGCGAGAGCGTCTCCGCGTTACGCAAAGACGTCACCGCGAAGTGCTACGGCGGCGACATTTCGCGCAAGCGCAAGCTGCTCGAGAAGCAGAAGGAAGGAAAGAAGCGGATGAAAAGCATCGGCAAGATCAACATCCCGCAGGAAGCCTTCATTCAGGTGCTGAAGACGCAGTAACACCTGCCCACAGCAGCGCTCGTTAGGTAGAAAGATTGACCCCCCGCCCGAATCCGGCGTGGGAGGCACGGAATTTGCGCATAAACTCCTTTGTCGCATGCTCGATGTACAAGCCAAGCCGCCGCTCGATTTCCCGGATGATCCCCTGAAATGGGACGGCTGGAGCAAATACAAATCCGACAATCTCTATGAGCGGCTCTGCCTGGATGCGCGGGCGAAACCGGACAACGACGAGATCCAGCAAAGTTGCAACGCTCTGCTGCGCTGGTGGCAAAAAAAGGTTTGGCTGAAAAACCAGCCGACAAATCCGATCGCGCAGCTGCTCGGGCGCGGAATCGATGAGGCCGGCAAACATCTGGTGCAGGCGCGAGTGCAGCTACTCGATCCCACGCGCCGCCAGCAGATCGACGAGGAACTGGCAGCGGCCGCGGAGCGCGAAAGACTCGCGGAATTTTCTAAGTATGTGGCCTTTTCCATTACCGGCCGCACGCTCACGACAGAAGCCGAGGCGAATCTCTGGGAGTTTAGCCAGCACAACGGACTGACTGAAGAGCAGACGCGCGCTTGCATTGAGCAGGAGTTGAAGGCGCACAAAGCTCAGCGCGCGACCCCGGCGCGTCGTGCGGCTCCGGAGGCGACGCCTGGGAGCGATGCCGCGGAAGAGGAATTCCATCGCATTCTCAAGCTCAGCGGCCTTGATCTCGGCGATGCGACAGGGTTGGTGCGGCGGATCTTCACCACGCTTGCGGAGAACCTCGGGATTAACTTCGAGCGGGCTGAATACCTTCTGGAACTCTACCTCGACGAGGAGGAATACCGTGAGGCCGTCCCGCCGCCTGCTCCGCCGCCGCAGCTTCAACCACGCATTGTGACGCCGGTTGCCGCTCCCGCTCCGAAAGCTACTCCCGTCGTTGCACCACCTGTGACCAAGCCAGTGGTGCACGCTCCGCCGGCCGGCCTCCCGGCTACGTTCACAACGGCCGTCGGCTCACCGATGATTCTTGTTCCAGCGGGCGACTTCGTTATGGGAAGCGATGCCGCTGACGCCGCCCCTAACGAGCAGCCACTAACGCCCGTCGTTCTCAGCGAGTTCTACATGTCACGCCATCCGGTGACGAACGAGGAATACGAACGCTTCGATCCCACGCACCGACGCAAGCGGATCAAACTCGCGGACGATGATCATCCAGTCGTGTATGTGAGCAGCCTCGACGCGATCAAGTTCTGCCAATGGCTCGGGCACAAGGATGGCAAGCATTACCGGCTCCCTACCGAGGCGGAATGGGAGTATGCCGCACGCGGGACGGATAGCCGAAAGTACCCGTGGGGTGATCAGGATCACCGCGGTGATTTCGCGAATTTCGCCGATGCCAGCACCACCTTTCCCTGGCGTGATCCGCAAGTGCACGATGGCTACGCGGAAACCTCACCGGTCGGCGCGTTCCCGCGTGGCGCGAGTTTCTTCGGCATTCACGACATGGCGGGGAACGTGTGGGAGTGGTGTCTCGATTTCTATCAGGCTTTGCCCGGTGCACCGAAACGAAACCCGCGTGGCCTCGCCTCGGGCAGTAAACGCATCTACCGCGGGGGCAGTTGGAAGTCGCGCTTCACCAATCTTCGGACGACGGCTCGAAGTTCCAACGCAGCTAATTACGCCTGCAACGATGTTGGCTTCCGAATCGTCTGTGAGTGTGTCGGCGCCGACCCGTCTGGCAATTAAACGCATCACCATCAGCTATCCAAATTATGCGCGTCCTGATTGCCGATGATCACAAAGGCGTCGGTATCACACTGAGAGCGCTTGTTGAAAGTTGCGGCCACGAGGTTGTCCAAGTCGTGAGCTCTGGCCTCGAGGCAATCCAGGCTTACACCCGCCTGAAGCCGGACGTTGTCCTGATGGATTTCTCGATGCCGCATCTGAATGGCGCGACGGCCAGCCGCATGATCTTGTCGAAAGATCCAGCGGCCAAAATCGTAATGGTCACCGGATCGTCGGCCGCGGCGGAGCAGGCCGACATCGGGGCGATCACGATCCTGCCGAAACCAGTCGATCTCGATGGGCTCTATGGTGCGCTCTATAACGCCGCGCGGCCCGCGAAGCAGACCGACGCCACGACCGCGTGAGTCAGTGCCGTGCGCGGCCGATCAGCCGCCGTGTGATTGCGGTTTTCAAACTACGCTGATCCGCTAACTTGCGGGCCGAATGTTCACCCCGCGCTACCTTAAACACAGCAAGCTGTTGCTTCGGCACGCCGAGAAGTATCTGCGCTACAAGCGCGACGTTCTCTCTGAGACCGACCGCGAAGATATCGTGACGTCGGTCGCGTCGCTAACTACGGCGTTACGCGCGAAAAAGCGCGAAAGGATCGAAGCCGAGGCAGAGGCGCTCGATGCCAAGCTGCACAAGCTAACGCCCGTCACATGGGAATCGCATTGGCGGGAAAACTGCGAGGTCATCCTCGTTGCGATCGTCGTCGCGATCGGGATTCGCTCGTATTTTCTCCAGCCATTTAAGATCCCGACCGGCTCGATGCAGCCGACGCTCAATGGCATCATTGGACATTCCATCACCGACGCTGCGCCCTCGTTCCCGCGACAGGTCCTGGAGTTCTTCATCCTTGGTCGCAATTACATCGACGTCGTCTCGCAGCAGGATGACCGGATCATGCAGATCGTGCCGCAGAAGTTCGCGTTCTTCTTCACCTTCTCACGCATCATCATGACGAAGCAGCAGTTCCTGGTGTATGCCGCGCCCGAGACCTTGCGGCAGGATTTCAGGGTCGCAGTCGGCAACAGCTATATGAAGGGAGACGTGATTGCGCGCGGACCGATCGACACAGGCGACCAGGTCTTCGTCGATAAGTTCAGCTACAACTTCGTGAAGCCACATCGCGGCGATGTCTTCGTCTTCCGCACTGATAACATTCCACAGATCAGCGCTGACCCCGAGACCGGCGCGCCCTTCTTCATCAAACGGCTGGCCGGTGAGCCTAACGACCAATTGCGCATTGATTCGCCGCGTCTTTTCATTAACGGGAACCTTGCTGAAGGGCGGGGCTTCGAGCGGGTCATGTCCGCGGCGAATGGCTACCGCGGCTACGCGCCGGGACGCGATTACCTGGCCGAGCCCGACAAGCCTTTCGTGGTGCCGGAGCGCCATTATTTCGCGATGGGCGACAATAGCTTCAATAGCTTCGACAGCCGCTACTGGGGTCCAGTCCCGGACGAAAATCTAGTCGGGCGCGGGCTGATCGTTTATTGGCCGTTCGGTCGCCACTGGGGTTTGATTCGTTAGGCGCAATGCTTTCCAGCGTGCCGCGCATTTATCCGCTGCTCGGGGTGTGCGGCGGGTATTTGCTGGTCATGTTCTTCAATCCGATCCGCCTCTCGCTGCGCGATGGCCTGCGGTGCATCGTCCGGTTCAAGCGCATCTGGTTGACCTTTGCGCTGCTCGGCGCGGCTTACTCCGTCTTTCAGTTTGCGACCTTTACACCATTGCAAACGGCGACCGATCTGGACGTAAACCAGATCGCGTCGGTCGCCAGCTGGAACTGGCCGCGTTTCATCGATGTCTGGACCGAGACGCCGCAGCCGGCACTCGAAGGCGTAGCCGGGATCTTCGATAACGCGACCACCACTTACCCTCTCTCGGTTTTGGCCGCGGTCTTATTGCTTTGTAACTGGCGCGGTCTCCATGGTGCACTGCTCGGCGCGCTGCGAAAGCGTTTCAGTGTCTGGGGTTATTTGATCTACCTCGTCGTGCTGCTGAGCGCGATCACCTGTCTCTTTAAGCCCATCGTCTTCTGGCGCCTCCCGACATGGGGAACAGTCCTGCCGCTCGCTGGCTTGCTCCGCGTATCGGCCAGCGTCGACGCCGCCGCTTTCATCTTCGAATACCTCTTCGGCGTCTACATCCAGGTCTATCTCATCACTGTCTGCCTCGCCTGGATCAAAGGACTAAGCTTCACCGAGGAAGCACTCTTTCAGTTCGCGGTGCGCCGGTTCTCCTATGTCTTGAAATGGGCGGGCATCGTCGTGCTCGTCAGCACCGTCATTGTGCGCTTACCGCTTTTGCTCGCCTACTTTCTCGAGGTGCCGAACGTGCTCGATTATCTCCCGATCGAACGCTACGTGATGTCCGCGTTGATTATCGTTTTCTGCTCCATGCAGATTTCGCTCGTCTTGCATAACGAGAGCCTGCGCGCGGCGTTCGCGGCGCATTGGCAGTTCATCAAACGGAACGCCGGACGCTTCGGCTGGTTCCTGCTCATCGCGGCGCTGCACTTTTTTGTTCTAACAGCGTGCGACGTGATCGTTCGCAACGCCGCTGCGGATCGCGCAGTCGCGGTGATTTTGTGGAAGGCGCTCTATGTCGTCGCGCGTGGCCTGGTCACCGGTTGGCTGCTCGCGTCTTGGGTTTGCCTATTCCGCCAGTGTGAGACCGGCCGCGCGAACCAGGAAACCTGGATCGCGTATTAAGCGTGAACGCCCAGAGGATCACGCAGCAGAGTAAGTCGAACCTGGCTCTCGCCTTTGTGTCGTTAGGCGCTGCGCAGCGTGCGGATATCACGACGTTCTACGCCTTCTGCCGGATCGTCGACGACATCGCCGACTCAACCGAACTGTCGCTCGAAAAAAAAGCCGAAGGGCTGGCAGCGTGGCGCAGAGCGTTGGGAAACGGGACCGCGGACGAGCCATCGCTTGCGCCCGCAGTGCGGGGGCTGATGGAGAAATATCCGATCACCCCGGCGATGCTTGAGGAAATCATTGATGGCGTGGAGATGGATTTGCGCATCTCACGTTATGAGACTTTCGACGAGCTGCGGCCTTACTGTTACCGCGTCGCCAGTGCGGTTGGTTTGGTAAGCATCGAGATATTTGGCTACACGAATCCGCAATGTCGTGAATACGCGGTGCAGCTTGGATTAGCGCTGCAGACGACGAACATCATCCGCGATGTCGGTAAGGATCTCCGATCAGACCGCATCTATTTGCCTCTCGAGGAGCTTGCGCGCTTCGGATATTCGGAAGCCGAACTCATCGGGCGGACGTACGACGATCGATTCACTGCGCTGATGGAGTTTCAGGCCCGGCGGGCGAGGGGATTCTTTGACGCCGCGCAGGCCGCCTTGCCGCCGGAAGATCGCCGGTCGATGACCCCGGCCGAGATCATGAGCGCGGTTTACCAGAAACTTCTGCGGCGCATCGAACGCGATCGGTTCCGCGTTTTCGAGAAGGAATACCGGCTCAACCGGTTGCAGAAGGCGGGCATCGTTGCCGCACGATTGCTGCGCGTTCGCTGAATACGAGGCGGCGGCGCTCGTCAAAAAGAACGACATACCGGCTGAGCCGACCGCGAAAGCGTCCTCCGCCGAATCAAACTCGTAGAATTAACCATTATGAAAATGAAAAGCTTGGCTGTGGCCGCCCTTCTCGGAGTGGCCGCCTTTACCCTTAACTCTTGTGAAACTGCCGCTGGCACCGGCGCGCTCATCGGTGCCGGCACTGGCGCGCTGATTGCCAGCAACACCGGCCCTCACGGTTATTATCGCAACAACGACGGCCGCGCGATTGCTGGCGCAGCGATCGGAGCCGGAGCCGGTGCTTTGATCGGCGCCGCGATCGACGCCGATCAGCGTGGCTACTATCAAGGTCACGAAGCTGGTTACTATCCCTATGGCCAACGCGTCGGCCGTGGTCTGGTCCGTAGCCCGTACACGGGGCACATCATCGACGTGAGTGGGATTCCCCGTGGTGCGCTGGTGCGCGATCCAGACACAGGACGTCCGTTCCGGAAGCCCTAAGCCTCGATCTCAATAACAACTCTGAGCGGGTTGGTCCGGTTTGCCGGATCAACCCGTTTTCTTTTGCAGCGCATCGACGAGGCGCTGCGCTTCGTCGCTCATTTGTACCAGCTCGGGCCAGGTGCGATGATAATTTTCGCCGGGTAATTTTCGGGTCGCGTCGAAGCCCATATGTGAGCCGATATTCTGTGCGCTCGGCGCATGGTCTAACGAGTCAGCCGGATTGCGGATGATGGTGCTGTCACGTTCGGGGTCGGTGTTCGCGCACAAGCGAAAGAGGACCTCGCTGGTGTTATGCACGTCGCAATCGTCATCCACGACGATGATGTATTTGCTGAACATCATCTGGCCCATGCCCCAAAGGCCATGCATCACCTTGAAAGCTTGATACGGATACTGCTTCCGGATGCTGACGAAGACGAGGTTGTGGAAAACGCCCTCTGCCGGCAGCGCCATGTCGACGAGCTCCGGGAAGTTCATCTTAAACACCGGGAGAAACACGCGGACGCTGGCGTCGCCCATGTAGAAATCTTCCATCGGCGGAATGCCGACGATGGTAGCGGGATAAATTACGTCGCGCCGGTGCGTAATGGCGGTGAGGTGAAACACCGGGTAGTCCTCGACCGCCGTGTAGAAGCCGGTGTGATCGCCGAATGGGCCTTCCGGCCGCGTCTCGCCGGGCTGCACATAGCCCTCGAGCACAAAATCAACGTCGGCCGGCACCTCGAGGTCGATCGTTTTGCACTTCACGAGCTCGACTGATTTCTTGCGAATGAACCCCGCGAAAAGAATTTCATCGAGGCCGTCCGGCAATGGCGCCGTCGCCGCGAAGGTGTAGGCCGGATCGCCGCCCAAACAGACGGCCACCGGCATGCGTTCGCCGAGTTCATAATACCGCTTACCGTGCCGCGCGCCGACCTTGTGCACCTGCCAGTGCATCCCTGTGGTACGCTCGTCATATACCTGCATGCGATACATGCCGAGGTTGCGCTCACCGGTATCGGGATCGCGCGTGTGCACGTTCGGCAACGTTACGAATCGGCCACCATCCTGCGGCCAGCATTTTAAGATCGGCAGGTCGTTCAGCGTGACAGCGGCGTCCGCGTCGAAGCGGTGCACCACCTCCTGGCAGACGCCTTCGCGCACATGTTTTGGTCGCGCATGCAGCAGGTTGATCCCTTGCTTCAACAGATTCCAACCGCCCCGAAGATCGGTCGGCGGCTTCGCTTTCAAGATCAGCTGAATCTCATTCGCGAGATCAGCGACGTCATTCAGCTTCAACGCCATCGCCATTCGTCGAGTCGATCCCATCGTGTTGATGGCGACGGGGAATCTCGACTCGCGCCCGTCGATGATCGGTCGCTCGAAAAGCAACGCCTTCCCGCCGCCGGGCGACTTCATCTCGCGGTTCGCCCACTCACTGATGAGGAGATCAGTATCTACTGGTTCGCTAATGCGCTTCAGCTCGCCGGCGCGATCGAGAGCTTCAACAAATTGCGCGAACGAGCTGTAGGCCATAGCAGGAAGTTGCGCCGGTCCGGCCGGCAGCACCTCGCTACCTTATCGTTCTCGCTACACCGAGCGAACTAGAA
>JALYXP010000414.1 GCA_030947045.1 Verrucomicrobiota bacterium
AGCTCGGTCGGCTCCCCGCGCGTGAACGGATTGACCGACTGCTCGATCCGGGCACTCCATTTTTCGAAGTCGGTCTCTGGGCTGCATACAAGATGTATCAGCAGTGGGGGAACATCGCCGCCGCGGGGACTGTCGCCGGCATCGGGAACGTCCACGGCATTCCGTGCATGATCATCGCGAATGACGCGAGCGTGAAAGCCGGCGCGTTTTTTCCCGCCACCTGCAAAAAACTGCTGCGCGCGCAACGGATCGGATTCGAGTGCGCGATCCCGATCATTTACCTGGTCGACTCGGCCGGCGTTTTCCTGCCGATGCAGGACGAAATCTTCCCTGACGAAGACGATTTCGGGCGCGTCTTCCGCAATAACGCAGTCATCTCCGCGGCTGGCATCCCGCAGTTCGCGGCCATCATGGGCAACTGCGTCGCGGGCGGCGCTTATCTGCCGGTGCTTTGCGATAAAATCTTGATGACGGAAGGAAGCGGTCTGTATCTCGCCGGACCATCGCTCGTGAAGGCTGCGATCGGTCAGATCGTCGAACAGGAAGAGCTCGGCGGCGCGCACATGCATGCGGAAGTCAGCGGCACCGTCGATTTCTACGAACCGGACGACGAGTCGTGTCTTAAGCGTTTACGGTCGCTCGTTGGCCTCTTGCCGGAGGCGGAACAGAATGCCGCGAAAGCGAATGGCGCGAGTGCGATCAAAGCCGCAAAAAGTGCTGACGCGGTTTACGACCTGATCGATGTCGACGGGCGGAAGCCATACGACGCGCGTGACCTGCTCGCCTCGATCATCGATGCCGATACGCTTGATGAATACAAGGCCGACTACGGCAAAACCCTCGTCACCGCCTACGCACGAATCGGCGGGAAAGCCGTCGGCATTGTCGCTAACCAACGCCAGCAGGTGCGGACGAAGAAGGAAGGCATTCAAATGGGCGGCGTGATTTATGCCGACAGCGCGGACAAGGCAGCGCGCTTCGTAATGGACTGCAACCAAACCGGGCTTCCGATTATCTTTTTCCAGGACGTTACCGGCTTCATGGTCGGCAAAGACGCGGAGCAAAGCGGCATCATTCGCAGCGGCGCGAAGCTGGTGAACGCGGTGAGCAATTCCGTCGTCCCCAAAATTACGGTCGTGGTCGGTGGCTCTTTCGGCGCGGGAAATTATGCGCTCTGCGGCAAGGCCTACGATCCGCGTTTCATCCTCGCGTGGCCGCATTCGCGTTATGCGGTGATGGGTGCGGCGCAGGCGTCCGACGTTGTCTTCAGTATCCTCGCGCGCTCCAGCGAACGCGGTGACAAAAAGTCGACGCCGGAGGAGTTAGAAGCACTCCGCGCGAAGGTGAAAGCGAGCTACGAAGAGCAAACCGATATCCGCTACGGCGCCGCGCGCGGCTGGGTCGACGCAATCATCCAGCCACACGAGACACGCGACGTGCTCATCCGGCTCTTGCAATACGTCTCGCGCCCGCCTGCGAAAGCACGTTTTCACACCGGCGTTGTGCAGGTCTAGCGAACGCCCGCGTCCGTCATCCCGGCCGGAGCGAAGCGCAGTGGAGGGATCTCACAAGTCTATCCCACGTGATGATTTCGCGAGATCCCTCGACTTCGCTCGGGATGACAACACCCCATAACTCACGCTCCGGTGCCAACACCCGAAAACTCGCGCGTGATCGCCCTATTAAGTGCCAAAACCTTCCCAAGTTTATCCTGCAGCGGGAGCGTCACACCGCACTGGGCGAGCGCACTTAACACCTCATCCGTCGGGATGTTCCCAACCAAATCATCCTGCGCGAACGGGCAGCCGCCAAGCCCGCCCATTGCCGAATCGAAACGCCGGCACCCCGCATCGAAAGCCGCAACGACCTTAGGAACGGCCGCCGTACGAGTGCTGTGCAGATGAACACCAACTTCACGCTGAATGCCCTCTCGTAGGACCGCAGCGACGACCCGAGAAATCAGTTCCGGCTCGGCCGCACCGACCGTGTCACCGAGCGAGATGGCGTCGGCTCCGAGCTCAGCGATTTTCCGCGCCGCGTCCGCGACTTGTTCCTCGCTCCACGAGTCACCGTAGGGATTGCCAAACGCCATCGAAATATACGCGACCGTCTGCATGCCCGCCTTGTTCGCGCGCTTGATGATTGTCTGAAGCATTGCCTCGTTTTCGGCCGGCGACTGATTTTGATTCCGGCGTACAAACGTCTCCGAAATCGAATACGGAAAACCAAGCGTCGTAACCC
>JALYXP010000428.1 GCA_030947045.1 Verrucomicrobiota bacterium
AGTTTCTTGAGGAACATGGGCTGGTCGACCTAATTGTGCATCGGAAGCGGCTACGCGCGCAGATCAGCCAGCTGCTTTCCTATCTCTCGATTGCGCCCTAGCTAGGTTCGCAGTCAGCGCGGACTCCGACGTTAGTGCCGCCATGTCCGACGACGCCGCAGCTACTCACCTCGCGGATAGTTATCGGGACTCGTTAGGTTGGTTATTCAGGACCCAGCTTTTTGGAATTAAGTTGGGCCTTGAGAACATCGAACGACTGCTTGCCGCGCTTGGTCGTCCAGACAAACAGCCGCGCATTATCCATGTCGCCGGGACAAACGGTAAAGGTTCCGTCTGCGCGATGCTTGATGCGATTTGTCGCGCGCAGGGTTACCGCACCGGGCTGTTTACCTCCCCTCACCTGGTCAGCTTCCGCGAGCGCATTCAAGTAGATGGCGAAATGATTAGCGAGGAAGCGGTGATCGAAGGCCTCGCCCTTATTCGTAATCTCATCACGGACTGGGATTCACACCCTACCTTCTTCGAAATTGTGACCGCGCTAGCGCTCCGCTATTTCGGCGCGCACGCGTGCGATATTGTAGTGCTCGAGACCGGGATGGGAGGTCGCCTTGATGCCACCAATGCCGTGGTGCCTGTCGTGTCAGTGATTACTCCGATTGCGCTCGACCATCAGAAGTGGCTGGGCAACACGCTCACGGAGATCGCTGCCGAAAAGGCCGGTATCATTAAACCCTCGGTGCCGGTTGTCTCGGCGGTGCAATCTCCGGAAGCGGAAGCTGTGATCCATGCGCGAGCGAACGCTTGCCACGCCCCGCTCGTGGTGGTGCGCGACCGCTACCAAGCGGCATACGCCGTCAGTCTCGCCGGATCACACCAAAAGGAGAACGCCTCCCTTGCCCGCGCGGCGTTGCGCGCTGCGGGCATCGACGTGGCTGACGCCGCCATCGCGCAAGGGCTATCCACCGTCCGCTGGCCTGCGCGTTTTCAGCGCTGGGACGATCGGGTGATCATCGACGGCGCTCATAATCCGGGCGGGGCGGATGCCCTCGCGGCGACGTGGCGGGAGCAATTCGGTGAGGAACGCGCCACAATCCTCGTCGCGATCCTGCGCGATAAAGATGCCGCTGGTATCGTCGCCGCTCTCGCGCCGATCGCAGCGCGATTCGTCGTGACACCCGCGCGCGCGGAACGAGCGCTGACGCCATCGGAACTCACGCAGATTATCCGCGCAGCAGCGCCCGGTATTCCCATAACCACGGCCGCCTCATGCGTTGAAGCATTCGCCGAAGCACGCGCCGACGCGTCGCGGATGCTAGTTACCGGCTCCCTGCACTTCGCCGGGGAAGCACTCGCGGTCTTAAGCGGCAAAGCAGACCTGGTCGAGAATTGCCTCCAATAGCTTCCGGCGTCAGTCGAACGGCTCGCCCCCGCCGCGTCCCTTAGTCGTTAGTACTCGCGGAAGTGCGGCTACCCGCGCTAAGACGCATCATCACGATGTAGAGCACCGCGAAGAGTGCCACGATTGCCACAATCGAGACTGATTGGGACTTGATCAGGTGAATCATCGCGTCGGGGTTGTTGATCAGATCAGGCTGTGCGCGATACGCGCGATCGCCGAGCCACGCCAGGATGAAACACCAGATCGCCGACCCGACGATCGTGACGGCACTGAACAGTCCGAAGTTCATCCGCACAATGCCTGCCGGGATCGAAATCAAATGCCGGATGACTGGCAACAGCCGCGCGAAGAAGATGCCGCCTGCCTCGTAGCGCGCGAGCCAGACCTCCGCCCGGCTGATCTTGTCTGGCCCGAGCAGGAAGTATTTCCCATAGCGCATGATCAGCGGCCGGCCCAGCACTCGCGACACCCAGTAGGTAATTACTGAGCCAAGATACGAACCCACAGTTCCGGCAATGATAACGCCGGTGAAGCTAAGATGCCCTTGCGCTGCGAGGAACGCCGCCGGCGGAATGACGACCTCGCTCGGCACTGGAAAAATGGAGCTTTCCATCGCCATCAACAAAATGATTCCAAGGTAGCCCCAGTGCAGAACCCAACCGAACCAGATCTCAATAAGGTGATGCATAATGCGATTTCGGATTTCGGAAGGCGGATTTCGGAATTAGCCTCAAAGCCTGCGAAAGCCGCCGCTTAGTTCATTCCGAAATTCGCACTCCGCAATCCGAAATTCTTGATGCCTGTTTACCGCCGCGTCTTGCGTTACTATCGGCCTTTCGTCGGCCAGACGGCGTTTGGTCTCGTTCTCTCGGTTTGCGGCATCGGCCTGAGTCTGCTGAAGCCGTGGCCCTTCAAGATCATCGTCGATGATCTGATCCCGCATGGCGCGTTAACCGGACACTGGGCTGGAGTCTTTCCTGCGGATCGAAAGGCCGCGCTACTCGCGCTCTGCGGCACGCTTGTCGTGATCCAACTGCTCTGGGGTGTCGTTAACTGGCTCACGAATTATCTGTTCGTCCGCATTGGACTCCAGGCGCTGTTGAAGCTGCGGACGGAGCTTTACGCGTATCTCCAATCGCTCTCGCTCAAGTATCACGACGCGCAGCGCTCGAGCGATTCCAGCTTTCGTGTCGCCTACGATTCCCAGGCGATCCAGACGATGTACAACCAGGGATTCACGAACATCTTCGGATCGTTCCTGACGCTGGTCGGGACGTTCATCGTGATGGTCGGGATCGATTGGCAGCTCACGTTGCTCTCGCTCGGCGTGGTGCCGCTGATCGTCGGCGCGATTTACATTTTCGCGGAGCGGATTCGCAGGCAATCGACCACGATTCACGAACAGGAAAGCGCCGTGCTGGCGCAGGCGCAGGAAGGCCTTAGCTCGGTGCGGATGGTGCATGCGTTTGGCCGCGAAGAATGGGAGGTGCGGCAGTTCCAGAATCAGGCGCGCCAAAGTCTGCGCGCCAATCTTCAGCTCACGCTCACGAATGTGAACAGCGCGCTTGTCATCAGCACACTGATGGTCGCGGGCACGGCGGCGATGTATTACGTCGGCACGCTGCACGTCCTCGCCGGGTCGTTAAGCCTCGGGTCGCTGCTGGTTTTCAGCGCCTACCTCTTGATGCTCTATCAACCACTTGAGTCGCTTACCTACACCGCCTGGGCGATGGAAGGTGCGGCGGCAGGCGCGCAACGATGTTTCGAGGTGCTGGATCGTGCCGATGACGTCGTCGATGCGCCTGACGCGGAGGTCGTCGTCGAGACCACCGGCGCACTGCGTTTCGACGACGTGAACTTCGGCTACACCCCCGAACATCAGATCCTTCACGGCATTAACCTAGAGATCGCGCCAAATCAGATCGTCGGCATCGTCGGCGGCACCGGCGCGGGTAAAAGCACGTTGCTCTCGCTCGTGCCGCGCTTCTACGATCCGACTGGTGGAAGCGTCAAACTCGACGGTCGAGATCTTCGCGCAGTCACGAAGAAGTCCCTCCGTTCCCACATCGGCATCGTGTTGCAGGACACGCTCCTCTTCTCGACGACGGTGCGCGAAAACATCGCGTACGGTCGCCCTGACGCGACGGAAGAAGAGATCCGGGAAGCCGCGCAACGCGCTGAAGCGCACGAATTCATCTGCAGCCTTCCGCACGGCTACGACAGCACGGTCGGCGAACGCGGCGGACATCTGAGCGTCGGCCAAAGGCAACGCCTCGGGATCGCGCGCGCCTTTCTGAAAGACGCTCCCATCCTGCTGCTCGATGAGCCAACATCTGCGCTCGATCCGACGACTGAAGCCGCGATCATGCGCACGATCAAAGAGCTGATGCGCGGCCGCACCACACTTATCGTCACACATCGCCTGGCCACAATTCATGGTGTTGACCGCATCGTTGTGCTGGAGCGCGGCCGGGTCGTCGAGCAAGGCACTGGCGCGGAATTGCTCAACGCCGGCGGCCAATACGCGACGCTTTACGCGGCGGGTAATTATCCGCGATAACAGTCTTTCACGATGACCAATGTCGGAGACGATCGGCGCGTTGAAGGTGACTGGTGGGCAAACCCGATCCCGCCAAACGTGCGTTTTGGCGACGGTTTTTATTGCGAGAGCGCGCAGGTCTTCCGCCAGTTTCGAAGCGCGCAGCCGGATGCGTTGATCATTGGCGATCACGTTTCCTGCTACGCGGGCTGCTCTTTTGCCCTCGGCGCAAATGGCACCTGCTCGGTCGG
>JALYXP010000432.1 GCA_030947045.1 Verrucomicrobiota bacterium
AGGAGCGAGAGTGGCAACGCGACGACTGGGATCAACGTGTCGGTGGCGCGGCCGAGGAAAACGAAGATAACGAGAATGACGAGAACGAACGCGATCATCAGTGTGACCTGCACATCGGAGACCGAGTGCACAATGCTCTCGGCGCGATCGAACGTCTGGATCAGCCTGATCGAACCGGGAAGCTCGAGCTGTAATCGCGGTAACAATTCAGTGATTGAACGCGCCACTTCGACGGCGTTCGCACCAGCCTGACGCGAGACCGCCATGACGATGACCGATGCCGGGGGGTTAAAACCGCGCGCGAAGAAGTGACGCGAAAGGCGCTCGTCCTGCACCGCGTCGACGACGTTCGCAACATCGCGCAGGTAGACCGGCGAACCGTCTTTGCCGCGCGCGATGATGAGGTTCCGATAGCCTTCGGCGCTATCGATCTGGCCGTTCGGCCGCAGCACGAACGAAGTGTTTTTTCCATCGAGTTGACCTGCGCCCGAGTAGGAAGAACCGGCACGAACCGCGGTTGAGAGTTCGTCGAAAGTAATGTTTCGCGATGCGAGGGCGCCGGGATCGACCTTCACGCGGATCGCGCTTTTCACGCCGTAGATTTGCACCTGCGATACACCCGGCAGGATGTTGATGCGCTGCTGCACCTGCGAGGTGGCGTACTTATAAAGATCGCCGTCGGTCAGCGTATCGCTCGTTAGGGCGACATACATGACCGGCTGATCGTTCGGGTTCGATTTCTCGAAACGCGGCGGGCTCGGCAGATCATTTGGCAGCTGCCCGGTAGCGCGTTGAATCGCCGCCTGCACGTCGATCGCAGCGGAGTCGATGCTCTTCGCGAGATCGAATTGCAGCGTGATATTCGTGCTGCCCTGGGTGCTCGAACTGGTGCTCAGCGTGAGTCCCGGAATTTGCGTGAACTGTTTCTCCAGCGGGGTGGCGATTGTGTTCGCCATCGTCTCCGGATTTGCGCCGGGATACGACGCGCTCACGGAGATCACCGGATAATCAACGGCCGGAAGATCGTTAACCGCGAGCTGCTTGAAGGTGAGGATCCCGAAAACAATGATCGATGCCGTCAGCAGCATCGTCATCACCGGGCGTTGAATGAACGGCTTCGACAAGCCCGAAGAAAACTGCACGAGCTTTGCGGCCGGCGTGCTCTTTGCCTTCGCCGCTGCACGATTCGCCGGCATCCCTTCAGCCGCGCCTTCTTCCTGCTCGGCGATGTGTCGACGCTCGCCGTCGAGATCATTCGTATCGTCGTCCGGCATGATTACTTTGACGTCTTCGCGCCGCCGCCACCACTCCGTTCCAACGGCTGCTGTTGTCCGGCCGCGCCGGCTTCTTTCGCTATCACCTTCGTGCCAGGCGCGAGCTGCAGTTGTCCGCTTACGACAACACTTTCGCCCACCTCAACGCCCTCCGTGACAACCACGAGATCACCCTGACGCTGTCCTGCTTTCACCTGCCGCAGGTCCAAGGTCGAGTCAGGTTTGACGACGAAAACGTAGGGACCATTCTGGCCGATCTGCACCGCGCCGCCGGGAACCAGCTTCGCGCCTTTCAGCGTCTCTAAAACCAGCCGCACCCGCACAAACTGCGACGGCCACAGCGCATGGTCCGCGTTCGCAGTCGTGGCGCGCGCCTTCACCGTCCCCGAGCCGGCCTGCACGGCATTATCGATGAACGACAGCTCGCCAGAGCGCGGCCCGACGTTGTCGTCTTCAGCGTCGGTCAGGACTTCCAGTTTCGGTCCGTTTAAGTAACGACGCACTAGCGGAACGTCGGGTTCCGCAATCGAAAAATCCGTATAGATCGGGTCGAGATTTTGAATCATCACCAGTGGAGGCGTGCTCGGACTGACGATGTTGCCGACGTCGACGTTCCGGAGACCAACGCGGCCGTTGATCGGCGAGCGAATGGTGCAGTGATCCAGATTGACCTGAGCTAAAGAGACCGCCGCGTCTGCTTTCATCGCATTGGCTTTGGCGACATCGATTTCTTGGCCAGCGACTACCTGTTTCGCTCGGAGTTCCGTCTGTCGCTGGAAGTTAGCGTGTTGCAAAACCGCATCCGCCTGGGCCGACGCGAGCGTCGCTTCGTAAGGTCGCGGGTCGATCCGAAAGAGAACGTCGCCCTTCTTCACGTCCGAGCCGTCCTGAAACTCGCGGGCAATGATCTGGCCGTTCACCTGCGCCTGCACCTGGACTGTCTCGAACGCGGCGCAGGTTCCGATTTCATCCAGATACAACGGCACATCTTTCGCGATCACTTTTGCGGTTTCGACCGGGCGCGCGCTCGGAGGAGGCGCATCTTTTTTATGCCCACCCGTCCCGCGGAGGAATAGAATCGCCGCGATGAAAACGATCGCGCCGCCGATGATCAGCGGTTTGCGGTTCGCGCCGCGTCGTTGCGTCGGCGATGCGGCATGAGCACGTCCGGGAGTTGCTTCTTTCGCGAGTGTCGTCATGCGGCCTTTCGTGTTCTGGATACGGCTCGTCCGTTCGCGCAGGCGCTATCGTTTTCTGTGTTGGCTTCCGCCTTCTCGCGGATGTGAGTTAGAACGCGCATACAGGTTTCGAGATCTTTTTGGGGAAGATCCCGGAGGAATTCGTCGCGCAGCTCGTGCGCGGTGCTGAAGATTTCATCGAGCACGGTTTTCGAACGGCGTTGAAGATGGACAATCTTGCACCGTCGATCGTTCGGAGATTCCCGACGGGTCACCCAGCCATCGTCCTCGAGACGGCTCAAAAGCCCCGCCAGCGTTGGCTCTTCAATGCCCATGTGATTCGCGAGTTCCTTCTGCGTCAGCTTGTCGCCGCCGCACGCAAGGTGGATCAGCGTGCGCCATTTACCCTGGCTTAGACCGAGCGGACGGAGGCGCTGGTTGAGCTTCGTCCGCCAGGCGCGTGCGGTACCGAAAAGCACCAGGCCAAATTCATCAAGCGGAGAAGGATTCATGCGGAACGGATATTCGTTAGCGTGCTAAGGGATACCGTTTCGCGTGCATGTCAATCGCGTCATTTCGACGCCGTCTAAGAGCCGACGCCAATGCGCAGCAACGTGACGGACTTGCCTCGATAATCCTTCAGCCGCAGCACCGGTCGCGCGACTAAGGGCTGCCATTGCGCGCTGTTCAACGCAGCGGGTTCATCGCGCGCTTGCACCAGGACTTCGCGCGCTGTCGTCGGCAGATCAGCAACGCGCGGGACGTAAAGGATGGGATCGCGGACATAGAACAGGAACGGCTGGTAATCCGGATCGACCGCGTAGAGCGGCTCGTTTAGGGGAACAGCCGCGTTAATCTGCGCGGCGAGCGTCCGCACCTTCTCGCGCTTCTTCAGGTGCGGCATCGCAGCGAATGCATAGAGCGCGATCGCAATCACACCAACCGCTGCGGCTAGAACCGGCAGACGCAGAATCTCTGGGACTCGCACCGGCCACGGAGGCCGCAGCCACTTCGGAAGGTCAAACCGCCCCGCCGTTAGCAGCATCGCAACGAGCCACGCGGCGGCTGCCAGCAGCGGCATCGTATAGCGAGCGAGCGCGCCAGGCAGTAAGCTAACGCCGAGAAAAGAAAGCGCGATACCCCACGCAAGCCCGCTCGCGATTCGCTCAGTGCGTGCGTCGGAGAATCGCACGCACCTCCAAAACAGGAGCAGGAACGTCCATGGTAAGAAGTAGC
>JALYXP010000490.1 GCA_030947045.1 Verrucomicrobiota bacterium
TTCAGACGTTGAATGAGCGCGCCACGCGAGGCGAGCTGCACATCTCGGCGATCTCGATCCACGCCTACGCATACGTGAGTAATCGCTACGCGCTGCTCCCGTGCGGCGCGAGCATGGGCGATGGCTACGGACCGATGATCGTGAGCGTCGAGGCGCCAGAGCTGCGCGATGACCAGGCGATTCGGGAGTGGTTACGCGGGCGCACGATTGCGATCCCGGGAAAGATGACGAGCGCATATCTGGCGCTGCAGCTTTTTCTCGGCGACTTCGATTTTATCGTAGTGCCTTTCGATCAGATTTTCGACGCAGTGAAAACTGGTCGCGCGGCGGCCGGACTCATCATTCACGAAGGTCAGCTCACGTATGCCGCGAGCGGTTTCACGAAGATCATCGACCTCGGCGAATGGTGGAAACGCGAGACCAGTCTGCCGCTGCCGCTCGGCGGGAATGTGCTGCGCAAAGACATCGCGGCCGAAGTACGTCGCGACCTCCTCGTGATTCTGCGCGAGAGCATCGAATATGGTCTCGCGCATCGCGCTGATGCGGTCCGTCACTCGATGCCATACGCGCGCGATATGGATGCGGCGCTCGCCGGCAAATTCATCGGCATGTACGTGAACGACTACACGCTCGATTACGGTGACAGCGGGCGGCGAGCGATTCGCGAATTCCTCGGCCAGGCCGAAAAGCGCGGCTACATCGAACGCGCGGTCGAGCTCGAGTTTGTTGAGTAACGCCGACGCGTTACTTCTTCTTCGGCTGTTCCTTCGACGGCTTGCCGGCTTGCATCACGAACGTCTTCACGCGGGCGAATTCCGTCTTGAAGCCGTTCGAGAAATCCGCCGTGCCGTACTCGAACAACACGACGAACGAGAACGTAAAGAAGGCGAACAGGACGAGCCAAAAGAGCCCGCGGAGCAGCGACATGGGGCCGATGGTAACTGATTGCGCAACTGCGGTCAATGAATGCTGAGACCGGCAAAGTTCCCGTTGCTCGGCTAGGCGGAAATGCCATGCTTGGCGCACCATGCGCGTGCCCCTGCTGGACCTGAGCGAACAATATCGCGCGCTGGCTGATCCGCTCCGCCGAGAAATCGACGAGGTCCTCGCGAGCCAGGAGTTTATTCTCGGATCGAAAGTGCGCGCGTTTGAGGCGGCAATGGTCAGCTACTGCGGGGCGCCGCATGCGATCGGCGTTTCATCGGGCACGGATGCGCTGCTCGCGATCCTGATGGCGCTCGGCATTGGCCCCGGCGATGCGGTGATTACGACTGCCTACACTTTTTTCGCGACCGCGGGTTGCATCGCGCGGGTCGGGGCGACGCCCCTCTTTGTCGACATCGATCCAGTCACTTACAACATCTCGCCAACTGCCCTGGAGACGTTTTTAGAGACGAAGTGCGAGCGACGCGGCGATGGCCAGCTCGTCGATGGCAATGGGCGGACGATCCGCGCGATCGTGCCGGTTCATCTGTTCGGCTTGTGCTGCGACATGGATCCGATCTTGTCGACCGCGAGCCGCTTCGGTTTGCACGTAATTGAAGATGCCGCACAGGCAATCGGCGCTGAATACCCGGCTGCCAGCGGCACAGCGCAGGCAGGGACGATGGGAGAGAGTGGCTACTTCAGCTTCTACCCGTCGAAGAACCTGGGCGCGGCCGGTGACGCTGGGCTCATCGTTTGCCGCGACGATACATTGGCCGACCAGCTCCGGGTTTGCCGACAACACGGGATGGAGCCGCGTTACTTCCATCACTTTATCGGTGGTAATTTCCGGCTCGATGAAATTCAAGCCGCGGTGTTGAACGTGAAGCTCCCGCACCTGAACGAATGGTCTGCCGGACGACGCCGGGTGGCGGACGTGTATCGCGCAGAGTTTTCGCGGCGCCATCTAACCGACCGCATCGTAATTCCTGCTGAGCCTTACCGCGCCGCCGGTCCGACGAATCATCACATCTATCATCAATACGTGATCCGAACAGCCGATCGGGACCCTTTGCGTGAGTGCCTCACCAAGCGTGGCATCGGCACCGCCATCTACTACCCACTCGGCCTGCACCAGCAAGAGTGCTTTGAATATCTAGGCTATCAGTCGGGTGATCTGCCGGAGACAGAACGCGCCGCGCGCGAAACGCTGGCGCTACCTATTTACCCAGAACTAAGCCGCGCAGCGCAATTCGAAGTGGTCGACGCGATCGAGGATTTCTTCAGCAGCTAACCCGGGACCGGTTCCGACCGCGGCGGCCAAATCGCAACTTGCGACGCAGAACCGCCGAGCCTATATCAACGCTCGCGCCGAACGGGTAGGTACCGAAGTGGCCAAACGGGGTGGACTGTAAATCCACTGGCTTACGCCTTCGTTGGTTCGAATCCAACCCTGCCCACGCCCGATATTCTGCGGTCGCCGCGCCCGATCAACAGGCGCAGCGTCACAGTTGAGCTCAACGTCCGCGCGACTTCTTCGCGCCACCGCGCGAAGACTTGCTGCCACCGCCCTTCGAACTCGACTTCGACGAGGATTTGACCCCACTCGATTTGCCGCCCGAGGATTTCGAACTGCCGCCGCTCGATTTGCCGACACGCGATCCGCCGGACGACTTGCCGGCACTCGAAGACTTGCTGCTGCCACCTTTGCGACCGGAAGACTTACCACCGCTCGATTTCGTGCCGCCCGAGCGACCGCGCGCAAAGCTCTTCGAGCCACTCGACTTTTTCGAGCTCGAAGACTTCGAGCCGCCTTTGCGGCCGCCGCTCGACTTACCGCCGAGCGATTTGCTGCCGCCCGAGGACTTCTTGCCACCGGATGATTTTTTACCGGACGACTTGCGAGCTCCCGAACGCGCGCCGGACGATGACCCGCCGCTCGATTTCGACGACTTAGAACCGCCGCCTTTCGACGACGATTTCTTGCCGCCCGATGAGCTGCGCTTCGATCCGCCCTTGGATCCGCCGCTGCGTTTCCCGCCAGAAGATTTGCCGCCGCCTAACCCTGCCGCGCGAGACGCAGCGCCGGCCACTTGACTCGCCGCTTGCTTCGCACTCTCGACGTTCTGCGGGTTCGTCGCTGCCTTGCCGGTGAGCGCGCCAATCACTCCTCCGACGACTGCTCCGACTGGACCCGCGACGCTACCGATCACTGCACCGGCGGCGGCGCCTGCCTGTGCTTTAGAGATTGGCGGGATGTCCTTGTTTGAGGATGAAGATGATCCGCTGGAGGAAGACTGATTCTGTTCGTTAGCCATAGGTGTGTTGTTCAGGGGTTCGTTAGTTGCTGTTGTTCTATGTATTATCGCAAGTCACCGCGCCCACGCGTCGTTCGCGGCGAAAAAAAATTGCGCTGAATCACGCAGGACATCGGGGCAACAAAAAAGCGCCTGATTTTCATCAGGCGCTTTCTGTAAAAGTTCGTTGTGCGATTAACGACCGCGACCGCCGCTGCGTCCGCCGCCATCGCGACGTCCACCGCCACCACCCGCGCCGCCATAACCGCCGCCGCTGCCGCCACCACCGTAGCCGCCGCCGCCGCCGCCATATCCGCCACCACCGCCGCCGTAGCCTCCGCCACCGCCGCTGCGTCCGCCACCGCCGCCGCCGTAGCCGCCGCCACCACCTGGTGGGCGAGCTTCACGTGGGCGTGCTTCGTTCACAGTCAACGGACGACCTTCCACGGTCTTGCCATTGAATTCAGTGACCGCCTTCTGCGCGTCTGCTTCCGAGGTCATGGTCACGAAGGCGAACCCGCGCGACTTACCGGTGAACTTATCCTGCATCAGCGAGACCTCTTGGACCGGTCCGGCTTGAGCGAAAAGATCCTGCAGATCTGTTTCGGTCGTGTTGAAGGAAAGATTTCCTACGTATAATTTAGTACCCATCTGAGTTTATTGTGGAAAACGCCGCCAGGTTACTGTTCCCGCTCATCGGATTTCAAATCGCCACTGATAAACTCAACTGACAATCCACCACTCCCCGAGCTGCCGTTTTCTTTGCGCGTGATTTCTACCGCCTAACGGGCGCAAACGCAAATCTAATCGGGACGTGGTCGTATAGGGAAATGCCTGATACTCAGACTTCTAATCAATACCCACGGCCAGCGCGAGTCGCGGTCGTTGCCGCGGGGGTGATTAGCCCTCTCGGGCGCGGGCTGCCTCAGACCGCCGAATCACTTCGCTGCGCGCGCGATTGTGTGACGCCGGTGGATCGTTTCACTGTCGTGCAATGCCGCTGCAGGACCGCGGGGCAGATCGCCGATGAATTGCTCGATGCCGGCCTCGCCGCAACACCAAAGCACCGCCGGCTGCATCGTGCCGCGAAGATGATGATCGGGGCGCTTGCCGAAGCGCTGGAACAGGATCCTGAGTTCAAGCCCGAGCTCACCGTTGTCGGCACGACCAGCGGAGGGATGACGTTCGGCGAAGAGTATTACCGCTCGCTGCAGCGTCACGGCAGTCAGAGGTCTATGCCGTCACTGATCGCGAATTACACTCCGCAAAAGCCGGTGATGGATGCGCAGGAACTGCTCGGCATTTCCGCGCCGTGTCAGGTCATCGCGAACGCCTGCGCATCCGGCACTAACGCAATCGGGCACGCGTTCGAATGTATCCGGTCAGGTAAATATCAGCGCGTTCTCTCGGGCGGCTACGATGCTATCTCGGAGTTGGTGTTCGTCGGCTTTGACTCGCTGCAAGCGGCGACGCCGGAGAAGTGCCGACCGTTCGACAATGGTCGGACCGGTCTCGTGTTGGGCGAAGGCGCAGCAATCCTGGCGCTCGAGAACTTCGACGCCGCTGAAGCGCGCGGGGCGAAGATCCTGGCCGAAGTGGTCGGCTACGGCCTCTCGACCGACAACCATCACCTCACGCAACCGAATCCCTCCGGCAGCGGCGCGCGCCAGGCGATGGAGCGCGCCCTTGCCAGCGCCGATCTCGCGCCGACTGCCGTCGACTACATCAATGCCCACGGCACTGCCACGCCATTCAACGACGCGGCGGAAGGCAAGGCGATCGCCGAGCTATTCGGACGCGTGCCGGTTAGCTCGACCAAAGGCATGATGGGCCATTCGCTCGGCGCAGCCGGTGCAATCGAAGCCGTCATCAGCATCCTCGCGCTGAGCGAGCAACTCATGCCGCCGAACATCAACTTCCGCGACTCCGACCCGGCGCTCGGGCTAGACATCGTCGCAAACACTCCGCGCGCCGCTTCGATCCGCACCGTGCTATCTAACTCATTCGGCTTCGGCGGCACAAACGCCTCCGTCATTCTCCGATCGCTCTCCGCATGAGCGTGCGCATCGGCGGCATGGGCTGGGTCACGCCGCTCGGCAGTGGCATCTCCGAAGTGTGGGGACGGCTGGTGAATGGCGAAACGCCGGTCGCGGAAACAATCGCGAGTCCATTAGGTGCGCGCACCTTCCCCGCCTTCCGCGTTCCCGCCAGTGCGCTGGCCGATGCGCCGCCGCACCCGCGGCTGCGACGTTCCAGTGCGATCTCGCGTTTCGCTGTCATCGCGGGATTGGCAGCTCTGAAGGATGCGGGAGTAACGTCGCCGGCCGACGCGGCAGAGCGCACCGCCGTGATTTTCGCGATCTCGAACGGCGGCGTCATCTATACAAAGCGCTTCTATCACGACGTCGTCGAGTCGGGCGCACAGGCGGCGAGCCCCCTGCTCTTTCCCGAGACGGTCTTCAACGCGCCCGCCAGCCATCTCGCTGCAATCCTTGGTATCACCGGCGCCAGCTACACGCTCGTCGGCGATGGCGCGGTCGGCGTGTTGGCGTTGAAGATGGCCGAGGATCTGATGGAAAATCCAATGCTCGACCGTTGCCTCGTGGTCGGTGCGGAGGAATCTGATTGGCTTCTGTGCGACGCGTATCATCGCTGGCGTTTGTTGCGCGACGCGCCGCCGATCGAACCGTTCGCACAAACAAAGCGCGGGACGATCCTGAGCGAAGGGGCCGGCGCAGTTTTGCTGGATCGCACCGGCGCCACTCGCGTTGAGCAGATCGATGCGGGCTACAACTTCGAGCATCAACGCGACGCCGCGAGATGCGTTAATTCCGTCTTCGCGAATCTTGGCGCGTCAGACCACGACGTCATCATCGCGAGCGCGAACGGCACCTTCATCGACCAAGCGGAGAGCGACGCAATCTCGCATCATTGCGCGGGCGCGCGGGTCTACGCGCCGAAAGCGGCGCTGGGCGAGAGTGTCGGTGCGAGCACGCTCTGGCAGCTGATTTGTGCCGCGCAATCACTGCGCAGTGGCGAGCTGCCGAGCATTCCCACCGCAGCCAAAAAGTCGCCATCGGCAACGCGCGCGATCGTCTCCGCGTGCGGGATGAATCAGCAGGTCGCCGGCCTTTTGATTGCGCTGGCGTAAGAACGCGAGGCGGCATTCGATTTCGTGCCCGCGTTTTGCTTTGCAACGAGGGAGCGCTCCGCTACTTTCGGCGCCGCGATGCGTACGCTGGTTTTCCTCATTTTTTGCCTGCTCACGCCAGTTGTCGCGTTTGCCCAGACAGCCCAGAACGCCTCGCTGAAAGGGCAGCCGATCGAGATCACCTCCACCGGTGGCACCGAGTATCGAGACAGCATCGCGACCGCGAAGGAAAATGTCGCCATCCATATCGGCGACGCGGACATCTACGGCGACTACGGCGAATACAACGCGACGACCCACGTTGTGCGCGTCACCGGCAACGTCCGCATTTACCGCGGAGCGGAACTCTACGTCGGCGAGAGCGGCACTTACAACACCGAGACGCAGGAGATTACCGCGAGCAATCTCCGCAGCCTTGAATTTCCTTACTTCCTCAGCGGCGAAACCGTCAATCGCACCACCGACGAGAAACGTGACGACGAAACTCTGACGCTCGTCCAGAAGGGCTACTTCACGACACACGACGCACTCAATCCTGATTTCCGGCTCACGGCGAGCACCGTTCGGATCTATGAGAACGACTACATCGTGTTCAAGAACATGGTGTTCTACGTCGGCAAGATTCCGATTTTCTACTTCCCGTACCTTTATCAGTCACTTGACGACGCTTTCAGCTTCCTGGTCTCGCCCGCCTATACGAGCGCGTGGGGCCCTTCACTTTTGAATCGTCTTAGCTTCCCCATCGGGAAGCGGATCAAAGCCGTCGCGCGGCTCGACTATCGTTTGCGGCGCGGCGTCGCTGCCGGGCTTTCTGCGACTACAAAATACGGCACGAACAAATCGAGCTGGGCCAAGCTGGGCACCTACTTCCTGGATGATCAAAACCCGGAAATAAATCGCACCACTTTACCGCGCGGCGCCGTTCCGACGTTCCGCTACCGCCTCTCCCTCGACAATCGCACCGACTTCGGCCACGACATCACCGGCGACGTTCAGTTGACGAGATTAAGTGACGCCTACGTCCTTCAGGATTTTTTCCAGAACGAGTTCCGCCTTACACCTGATCCGGACAACCTCGTCACGCTCAGGAAGTGGAGTCCCAACTATTCACTGACGGCGTTCACGCGCTTTCAGATGAACAATTTCTCGGACGTGACCGAGCGCCTGCCGGAAGTTGCGCTCGATATCAAACGCCAGCCGATCTTCGGCAGCGGCGTCTTTTATGAGGGCGAATCGAGCTTCGCCAATCTCCAGCGCAGTTTCCCCAACGGCTCATTCCTACAGGATTACTCCACCTTGCGGTTGGATACGTTCCATCAGCTCACCTACCCGAACACCTACTTCGGTTGGCTCTCCGTCGTCCCGCGTATCGGCGTGCGCGCCACCTACTACGACACGACGCGCAACGTCTCGCCGTCCGACTTCGTCAATAACCCGGACCCGCTCTTTCCGGCGTTCACTCTTTACCCAGCTGACAAAGGCGCGCATCCGCTACGCGAAGGCGATGCTCTTCTCCGCACCGCGCTGAACGCCGGTGTCGAGGCTTCCTTTAAGATTTCGCGGACGTGGGAGAACGCACAAAACCGGCTGCTCGGGCTGGACGGGTTGCGGCACATCATCCAGCCGTTCACGAACTTCTCCTACGTCACGGGCGACAATCTCGATCCCGCGCGCATCCTGCAATTCGACCGCTACGTGCCGACCACGCAACTACCGCCGATCGACTTCCCGCAGTTCACTTCGATCGATTCGATCGACAATTGGTCGATCATGCGTGTTGGCGTTCGGCAGCGACTTCAGACGCGGCGTGACGATTCGACGATTAATTGGATGGAACTTCAGACGTTCTTCGATGTGAACTTCGATAATCCGTACGACCGCCGCAATTTCTCTGGTCTTTATAACAGATTCGGCTTCAACCCCGTTCCTTGGTTTGGCGTCGGCGTCAGCTCGCAGCTGCCCGTCTTTGGCAACGGCTACACCGAGATGAACACGGACGTTCACATTCAGCCGATTTCGAATCTGAGTTTCAATCTCAGCCATCGTTTCCTGAGCGAAAATCCATTCTTCCCGACGAGCAGCCTTTACACCGGTAGCGCTTACTGGCGGGTGGACGACAACTGGGGCCTGGGCATATACGAACGTTACGAGGCGAACACCGGCTTCGTCGAGGAACAACGCTTGTCCGTTCATCGCGATCTCACCTCATGGGTCGCCTCGGTGAGTGCAGTGATCCGCAACAACGGGAGCCGCAAGGATTACGGCGTCCTGCTAACCTTCACCCTCAAAGCGCTGCCGAAATTCAGCTTTGATTTGAACTTCGACCCCGGCGGCACGAACGACCCGAACAGAGGGTTATAGTAACGGCTATCGCGCTCTCGCCATTGCAAAGCTGCGCGTTCGCCGCTTCCTTCCCGCGCCACGCCTAAGGCCTGGCTTGCTTCACCCATGGACATTTCAATCGTTGGCTCCGGCTATGTCGGTCTCGTGACCGGCGCGTGTTTCGCAGACGTCGGCCACAACGTCATCTGCGTCGATAACGACCCCCGCAAAGTCGAGGCGCTGCAGGCTGGCAAGGTTCCAATCTACGAGCCCGGCCTCGAAGAAGTCATCAACCGTAACGTTGCCGCGCAACGCCTCCGGTTTACCGGCAGCATCAAGGAAGGCGTCGATAACTCGCAAGTCGTCTTCATCGCCGTGCCGACGCCACAGGGCGAAGACGGGCACGTCGATCTCAGCTTCATCGAAAAGGTCGCGCGCGAGATCGCCGGCGTGCTCACAGACTACCGCGTCATCGTCGACAAAAGCACGGTGCCGGTAAAAACCGGCGAAAAGGTCGCGGAGTCGATTAAGCGCTATAACCGGCACGGCGCGAAGTTCGACGTCGTCAGCAATCCGGAGTTCCTCCGCGAAGGCTGCGCAGTCGCCGACTTGATGAAGCCCGACCGCATCGTGATCGGCGCGCAGAGCGAGCACGCGATCGATCTGATGAAGAAGATCTACGAGCCGTTCATGGCGCCGATCCTCGTCACCGATATCAACAGCGCCGAGCTCATTAAACACGCCGCGAACTCGTTCCTCGCGCTCAAGATTTCCTATATCAACGCGGTCTCCGCGATCTGCGAAGCGAGCGGCGCCGACGTCGAGAAAGTCGCTGACGGCATCGGCATGGATCGCCGGATCGGCCGGAATTTCCTCAACGCCGGGATCGGTTACGGCGGCTCCTGTTTTCCGAAAGACATCGCCGCCTTCATCAAGATCAGCGAGCAGCTCGGCGTGCCGTTCACGCTGTTGAAAGAAGTGCAGCGCATCAATGCGTCGCAGAAGGATCGCTTCCTCAC
>JALYXP010000038.1 GCA_030947045.1 Verrucomicrobiota bacterium
TTTGTCGAGCGCATTGTGACGGCCGACGTCTTCGCGTGACGCGCGCACTTCACCGCTGAGCGTGAAGAGCGCGCAAGCATGCAATCCGCCGGTTTGCGCGAATGTCTGCTGATGTTGGCGCAGCAGATCCGGCAGCCTGCTGTTCACATCTGCTGTGACGGTGCACTCGCGCTGGATGGCGGGAAATGACTGCCGCACCGCGTCGATCGTCGCCTTGCTGCAAATGCCGCAGCTGGATGACGTGAAGACGTGCCGGGTCAGCTTCGCGGGATCGAACGCCGCGGGATTGCGTAGCGTGATGTCGACGCCGTGACCGCTCGCCGCGCTGCCGCACTGCGTGATGTCGAAGATGTCGTCCGGCGATCGGACGATTTGCTCGCTGAGAAGAAAACCTGCGGCGAGCTCGCGATCCTCGCCCGGCGTGCGCATCACCACAGCCACGCTGTGGCCTTCCACGCGGATCTCGAGCGGCTCCTCGACCGCGATGCTGTCATCGCGCTCACGCTTCTCGCCGCCCTCACAACGAACCACAGAGATCGAGCGACTCGCCTCAGACATCGTGCAGCGCGCGGACATCTTCCGGCGTGTTCAGGTTGAGGAACAACGGCTCATCGTCAGGCGCGATTATCTCCTGGCGAACGAGTCCTTCGCCGACGCAGCGCTCCGCAAAGAGCTGCATCGAATAGTCGCCCTCAGCGAGGCCACGCTCAGCGAGCGCGAGCGCGCGTTTCGGGTAAACCGCGCAGACCGGCTGAGCCTCGGGCACCAGGCCGCACGATTCGCTGCATTTCGAAATCAACTGCCGCAGATAGTCGCTCGTCATCCGCGGCAGATCGACCGCGAGCACGAGCAGCAGCGGCGCAGAACAGGCGCGCAATCCCGAAACGACACCGGCAAGCGGACCGCTTTCCGGCTGGGCATCTTGAATCGCAATGCCTCCATCGCGTGGCGGGCCAGTGACGAGCAGCTCGTCTGGTCCGAGCGATTGCAGAAGGTGCAGCTGGCGTTGCCACAACGGCTCGCCATCGATCTCCAGCAAGGTTTTGTCACGCTGCATGCGGCGCGACTTCCCGCCCGCCAGGAGTAGTGCGCTAAAGCGCGAGCTCACCTTGCGCGACCCTCAGCTCCGCGACGCCGGTGCTTAGCCAACCGCTCGTTAGGATCCGCGCGCGCAGACCGCCATTCCCCGCGAGTGCTTCCTCGGCGCCGGCGGCAAACGCCTGATCGAGCCAGTAGCACGGTTTGCAATGCGCGGTGCCGCGGAAGCGAATCCCTCCCAACTCAAACTCCACGCCGATCAGTGCGTTCAGCTCCACGCCTTCGACAATCACGTTGCGCCGCAGGACGCCAGGTCCTTTTTCCACGTGGGGGAATTGTCTTCGCAGCTGCTCGAAAACTTCCGCTGCGAAAAAGGTAATCTGCCCCTTGTAATCCTGCTTGTAGTCGTAAAACCGATCGCCGCGAATCCCGTGGTCGGCGACGCACTCAATGCTCTCTACTTCCTGCAGCGGGTAGTCGTCCGGCGCGCGGCCGTGATGGCCGAAATAATTGTGGCCAGGTGAAATGAAGATCTGGCGAATCAACACACGACGAAGCTACCGACGGCGCGGGATGCGTCCACTATTCGCGCTGCGCCGAAGGTAGCGCGATAGTTGCAGCTCACGATGTCTACTACCTGGCGCGTCTTCGCTTACCTCAAACGCTATCCGCGGCTCGCGATTGGCACGCTGCTCTGCGCGATCGTGGGCACGTTGATGATCGTCGTGTTTCCGGCGGTCACGAAGCTCGTGATCGATGGCGTGCTGAACCAACATCATCCGGAACGCCTGACGCCGCTCGTCCTCATCGCCGCGCTCGCATTACTGCTGCAGCACGGGCTCAATTCGCTCCGCATCGTCCTGAACAACACATTCGAGCAAAAGGTGATCTATGACCTGCGGAGCGATTTGTATTCGCACATCCAGATGTTGCCGCTGCGCTGGTTCGATAATCGGGCCACCGGCGACTTGATGACGCGCATCCTGGAAGATGTGAACTCCGTCGAGCGCATGCTGATCGACGGCGTAGAGCAGGGTGTCGTGGCTGTGCTGCAGGTCGTGATCGTGCTCGGAATGATGTTTTACCTGAGCGTTCCGCTGACGCTTTTTGGCTTGGCGCCGGCACCATTTCTTGCTGGAGGAGCGCTCTGGTACACACTGACCGCGCATCGCCGATATCGCGTGCAACGCCGCGCGTCATCCGCGATGAACTCGCTTTTGCACGATAATCTTGCGGGCATTCGACAGATCAAAAGCTTCGTGCGCGAAGGCGAGGAGCATAAGCGCTTCAACTCCGTCAGCGATCAGCTGCGGAAGGCGACGCTCGTCGTGATGAAGGTCTGGGCCATCTATCACCCGTCGATGTATGTCATTGGCTCGTTAGGCATCGTGCTCGTCGTGTGGGTCGGTGCGCGGGCGGTGCTCGGCGGCGCGATGCAAGTCGGCGACCTGATCGCGTTCCTGATGCTGACTGGGTTTCTCTACGAACCGATCAATAAACTGCATCAGCTCAACCAGCTCGTGCAGGCAGGACGCGCGGCAGGCGAGCGAGTCTTCGAGATCATCGATACGCCGATCGAGCCGGGCTGGGACGTCGATCCCGCGGGGAGCGAAATCAAAGGGGACGTGCGCTACAACGACGTGAGCTTCAGCTACGGCGATGGCATTTCTGCGTTGCAGCACATCACACTACACGCGAAACCGGGTGAGACGGTCGCTCTTGTCGGGACGACGGGTGCTGGCAAATCGACCCTCGTGAATCTCCTGAGCCGCTTCTACGAATACGACGGTGGTGAAATCGTCATCGATGGCAAACCGCTGCGCTCGTATGGGACACGTCGTCTTCGCCAGATCGTGGGTCTAGTTTCGCAGGAGAGCTTTCTCTTCAACGGTACCGTGCGTGACAACCTGCGGATGGGACGACCGGAAGCGACTGATGAAGAACTTCTCCGCGCCGCCGAAGCAGCGAATGCGCGCATCTTTATTGATCGCATGCCGAAGGGGCTGGACAGCATTGTGGGCGAGCGTGGCGTGAAGTTGAGCGTCGGCGAAAAGCAACGTCTATCCATTGCACGCGCATTATTGAAAGATCCACCGATCCTGATTCTCGATGAAGCAACGGCCAGCGTCGACACGACGACCGAGCGCCTGATCCAGGAAGCGCTTGAGCATTTGATGTCGCGCCGAACCTGTTTCGTCATCGCACATCGGCTCTCAACGATTCTGCGCGCGGATCAGATTCTCGTCCTGGAGCGCGGCCGCATCATCGAGCGGGGCACGCACAACGTGCTGGTCGAGCTTGGCGGAAAATACGCGCGCCTCTGGGAGCAGAGCTTCGTCGACAAAGTTACTGACTCAGCCGGCGAACTGAAAGCCGATGCAGCGCTCGCCGCGCAATTGTAGGCTAAACGCCGATCTGTTCGCGATACTTCGCCTCTAGAAGGCGATGACGTTCTTCCAGCTCGCTCATGGCGCGACGCTCTTCGCGCAAGGCTCGCTCGAGTTCGCGAATGCGCTCGGGCACATCCACGGCGATCCCGACCGCAGCGGGGCCGGCAGTGGCAATTTCGTCGGGTGGTTCCACGGGCGACTGCAGAACGGCAGCGATGTCCCGAATCTGATGACGACTGCCGTCACACGCATTGATGACGACGGTTGCTTCGCCGACCTCGCCCAGCCGGAGGAATTCGCCGACCGCACCGAGTGTGGTTGGGCCATAGGAGCGTTCGCTCGTTACCTCGACGATCCAATCCATTCCAAGCTCCGGCAGCATCGGCGCCTTGATCCAACTGACTTGATCCGATGAGATCGAGTCGTTAGGGGCGACCTGCGCCGATGACGCCCATCGCGCCAGTTGTGCAAAGCGAAGCGGGCCGAAAGCGGTGCCGTCCTCGTGCTTCCGGAGGAACCACTCGCTGTCGGCCGGTTCCATTACTCGTTAGGCAAAGGGGACGCGGAAGCAGATGGCGCGGGGGACGAGGCGCCGCTCGGTAACATGATGGTCTGGCCGATCTGCAGCGCGCGATCGTTCTCGATGTGGTTGAACTTCTGCAGGTCTTGCACGCCGACTTTGTGCGCCTTTGCGATCGAGGTGAGCGTTTCTCCCTTCGTGACGACGTGGGCGTTGCCCGCATCAGATGCGGGAGCTGGCGCCGTAGCGGAAGCCGCGCTTGGTGAAGCTGGCGGCGGAGTGGCTTCCCCGATCATTACGCCAGGGCGGATCGCGGCGATTTGCTGTTCGAGCTTCAGGAGCTGCTGCGAAAGCGCGTCGATCTTGGTGTTCTGTTCGTCGATCTTTTTCGTGAGCGCTTCGAGTTGCGGGCCTGTCTTGTCACTCGCGCCCGTGAGTGTCTGCGCATCGGCGATTGAAGCCGTCACCGCAAAACAGAAAGCAAAAAGTGGCGCAATCACGAGGGACTTCATCGCGGGCATGTTGTCACTGTGCGGCAGCGGTGGCAAGTCCGCCGGGAAGTCGATAGCCCTGCGCAGCTTGCGCTTCCGCGGAATCGTCCCTAGCTTTTTTGCATGCCTGAACGCGCCGAAAAGCCGGCTGTGCCGTGGGGACCAAAGCAGGGCGGTGATGGCGGTGGCCCGAAAGCGCCGGATGTGTCGCGTCCTGACACGCAGGATCTCCTGAAGAAGATGCGCAAGGTTGATCCCAATCAAGCGAAGCGCTACCGGCAGCGCACGGGCCAGTGATAGAGCTGCCGTCGCTCGCCGCGCGAGAGCTTTCGCCGATGACAGGCGACGACGATTTTCCGACGCTGCTGCGGCGCAAAGGGTTGCTCGCGAACGTGCCTTCCACTGGTGGAAGCGCCGTGGCGAATGCAAGCGCGCATGTCCCGACGCAGGCGACGACGATCCTCGCGTTCAAGTTCAAGAGCGGCGTGCTCGTGGCCGGTGACCGGCGGGCCACAGCTGGTCATACGGTGGTTTACGATCGCGCGGACAAGGTCCTCGAGATCGATCGTCACTCGATCATGGCGATCGCCGGAGTGCCGGCGACAGCGTGGGAAATGGCGCGCGTGCTGGAGCATTCGTTTCAATTCTTCCGCCGCACGCAACTCCAGGAGATGAGTGTGGATGGCAAGGTGCGCGCGCTCTCGAAGCTGCTGCGCGATAACTTCGGCTTCGTTATGCAAGGCGTCGGAATCGTCGTGCCGATTTTCGCGACGTATGATCCAGCGTCTGAGCATGGCGCGCGTCTTTATTTCTATGATGCGATGGGCGCGCAGTTCGAAGTAGCCGATTA
>JALYXP010000094.1 GCA_030947045.1 Verrucomicrobiota bacterium
ATGGAAACGCTTTGCCTCGAAAGGTCCGGCTGGCCTGCCGCGGGCAAAACTTCCATCCGTCCGGCCTGGGAAGCCGCGGGGAGGAGGATGCTGAGCAGCGCCAGCGTGAGGCGCATGAAACCGCTGCGTCGAAGGGAGTGCGTTAATTTTTTCATTGGATGTCGCGGTGGATCGGGTGGTGATGGTTCCTGTCACCGATTACTCCGGTTTTTTTCGGCGACTGTTACACGGCTTGTAAAAAAACTTTCGATGCAGCCTTTTCGAGTGTGGTGATAAGCGTTGCCCGCCGCGCTGGATCCTGTTCAAATGCCTTTTGGATGTTTAACCAAAAACAGCCCGCGCTCTCGCCGACAGAGCCGCCGATCCCGGCCTCGTTGGCGGCCTTTCCCGCGACGCGATGGAGCCGCGTCCGCGCCGCGGGACATTCCGAGGCGGAGGGACAGGACGCGTTTGCTAATTTGTGCGCCGACTACTGGCCGCCGGTTTTCGCCTACCTGCGGCAGCGCGGATTTTCCGAGGCGGACGCGCAGGATGTGACCCAGGGATTTTTTCTCCACCTGCTCGAACACCGCTCCACCCGCCGCGCGGATGCCAGCCTCGGCAAGTTTCGCTCCTTCCTGCTGGGAGCGTTGCGCAATTATCTGGCTAACGAAAAGGAGAGCAGGGGCCGGCAAAAACGGGGAGGTGGCCGCGAAATTTTTTCACTGGATGATCCGGCCCACGCCTTTGCAGAGCCATCCTGCGAGTCCACCGCGGATCGTTACTACGAACAGAGCTGGGCGCAGGAAGTAATGCACCGCGCGCTCACCCGGCTGCGCGAGAAATTTGCGAGCGAGAATCGCGCGGATCTTTTTAATGGGCTCGAAGGTTTTCTGGATGTGACCGGAGAGGGGTCGGCCTTGGAGGAAGCCGCCGCTGCGCTTCACTTGAGCGCAGGCGCGCTGCGCACGGCGGTCTCGCGTCTGCGCAAGCAATTCGGGGAACAAGTGCGGCTGGAAATCGCCCGCACCGTTTCCGCGCCGCACGAGATCGAGGAAGAATTTCAATGTCTGCGCGCGGCGTTGAGCGCGAGATCGTAAGTCTCGGTTCGAGCAGGAAAGCGTTTCGAGCCACGGACTGACACGGATGAAGCACGGATTCCAGAGTTTTCCTCCCTCTTGAAACGTGGGACATTGAGCGTTCGCCGAAGGACGAATCCGTCCGACTGGCGGATTGGACGACGTTGGGCGTTCCGCGATCTGCGGAGGCGCAACCAGTGGCGTGAACTCCCCGCCGAAGGACTCCAGTGGAGCCAATAACGCCCGCGCTCTGTCGCACCTGCGGTATGCCGCTGCCGGGCGGGAAATGGTCCAGTGCCTGTCCGCGGTGCCTGATCGAAGCATTTGGCGAGGAAGAACAGGCTGATCCCGCGGACGGCCTCGTCGCCGGGTACACGATCATCGAGGAGGTTTCGCGCGGCGGGATGGGCGTCATCTATCGCGCGCAACAGCATCATCCCAGCCGCGTCGTCGCGCTGAAGATGATTTTGCCGCACCTGCTGGATTCGCCCGTGATTCGCGCGCGCTTTCAAGCCGAAGCCGAATCGGTCGCGAAGCTCGATCATCCCAATGTGCTTCCTATTTACGAAGCCGGTGAAAATCGCGGGACGCCATATCTGGCGATGAAGTTCGTGGCGGGTGGCAGCGTCGATGCGCAACGCGCGAAATTCCTCGGGGCGCCGCGGGCTTGCGCCGAGCTGGTCGCCGCCGCCGCACGGGGCGTGCAGCATGCACACGAACGCGGGATCCTGCACCGCGACCTGAAACCTGCCAATCTCCTCCTCGATTCGCCTGCGGCGGAAGCCGCGCCGATCCCGATGGTGAGCGATTTTGGACTGGCTCGAATTCTCGAAGCCGAGCCGAGCGGACTTACCTCGCCATCAGCGTTTCTCGGCACAATTGGCTACCTCGCGCCGGAGCTGGCGTTCGGTTCCCGCAGCTCTCCTACGGTCCAGGCCGATATCTACAGCCTCGGCGCCATCCTTTATGAGCTACTCGTCGGCCAGCTTCCTTTCGGCACTGAAACCGGACTCGAAGCGCTCCGCCGCGCCGATCGGGAAGCGCCACCGTCGCTGCGCACCCTCGATCCGCGCATCCCGAAAGATCTGGATGCAATCTGTCTCGCCTGTTTGCAGCGCGAGCCCTCCTCGCGCTACCGCACCGCTGGCGCGCTGGCGGACGATCTCGATCGCTTCCTCGAGGGCTCTCCTGTCCTGGCGCGGAAAGATACATTCGGTTACCGCGCGGAGAAGTTTGCGCGGCGGAACAAGGCCGGCCTTGCGGTAGCCGCGCTCGTCCTCCTTCTCCTCGTCGGCGGCATCATTGCGACCAGCCGGCAGGCTCACATTGCCATGAGGGAGAAAGCCCGCGCCGAGCGTCGTTTCAGCGAAGTGCGGAAACTGGCAAATAGCGTCCTCTTCGATTACCACGATGCGATCAAGGCTCTGCCTGGCGCGACGAAAGTGCGGGAACGATTAGTCAAGGATGCTCTGAGTTACCTGGATAGTCTGGCGGGCGAAGCGCGCGGTGACCCTGCTTTGCAGCGGGAGCTGGCAGCCGCTTACGAGCGAGTAGGCGACGTGCGCGGAGGACAATCCAGCGGAAGCCTCGGCGACAGAGCCGGAGCGGTGGAGAGTTATACGAAAGCACTCAGGATTCGCGAAGCGCTCGCGGCGGTGAACCCTAAAGACGCGCAGGCTAGGCGCGATCTCGCCACCAGCCACCAGAAACTTGGCTGCCGGTTGCGGTCAACGAGCGAGGACAGCGTTGGGTGGGAGCATCTTCAGAAAGCTCTTGCTCTCTTCCTTGATCTGGCGCGGGAACAGCCCGCTAATGATGAACTGCAGCTCGATCTCGCTGATATTCGGGGGAATGTCGGAGGAGCGCTAAGTCTGCGTGACGATCGCGTTGGCGAACTTGAGCAAGACCGCGCAGCGCTGGAGATCCGCGAAAAGCTCTTCGCGAGTCATCCGCGGGATCAAACATACCGTCGGGAGCTTTGGAAAAGTCATGTGAGCATTTCGTATGACCTATGGTTACAAAACGACGTTGCTGGCGCCCTAGAGACTAATAGCAAGGCGATCGCATTGGGAGAAGCATTGATCGTGGACGACCCAAACAATGCCGACTACCGCCGCGGCATGATGTTGAATTACCAGAATAGGGGCGACTATCTTAGGCAAAGTGATAGTCAGAGCGCGCTGGAGTGTTTCCGCAGGGAGCTAGCGCTTGGTGAGGAGTTGCTTGCGGCAGATCCAGCCAATGCGCTAACCCTTAAGGATCTTGCATATACGCACAAAAAAATAGCTGATTTGCTGCTAGAGCTGAAGGACGATTCTCAAGCTCTCCTGCACTTCAGCAAAGCGCTAGAGAATTACGAAAAAGTAGTGACAGATTCGCCGGAAGATTTAATTTCGCATTTTCTGGTCGCCACTTGTCAAGCCGGCGTGGCGCGAATGCAGGCGCGCCGAGGCGAAGTTGATCTCGCACTCGAAGAATGTCGCAAGGCAATTGCTCTCCTCCAGGAAATTACTGGAGACAAGAAAGGCCATCTCGGGAGAGCTCAAGCACACGAATACCTCGGCCATGCTTATTTCGCTCTGGCCGAGTCCCCAAAAGCATCGGCTAGCGAGATAAGGGAGCGTATGAGCGCTGCTAGGGACATGTTTCAGCAAGCCCTGAACATCATCGACGATTTGCGTAGTCAGGGCCCCTTGGGCGCGAACGAGCAATGGGCACAGGAAATCGCCGGTGAGATGGCTGAGTGCGACGGGGCCCTGGCAAAATAGGAATTTCATGCCCGAACATTAAACAAGCATCTCAACAACTATGTGTGCGTGATGGTAAACACTCAGTGCTATTGAAAGATCACAGCGAGGCGCTTGTGTTTGGCGTCAGGTTAATCGCGAACTGCTGAGCAACGGCCCTGAGACGGTCACTGCGACTTGCACCGTGAGTTTTATATGCGGCGCATTCTTCATGTCACTAATACCGTCCCGCCCTCTCGCCTGAATCGCTGCAGATTGGTCGCTCGTGATGATCCCGTGCATCAGTAGCCCATATTCCTGCGCCAGCCGCTACTGGTGTTCCCCTTGATGGTGCTGCCGAAAGACCGCACCGGGACTGCGGGATCGGGAGCGATCATTCCGCACGATTATCCCGGAGATGAAACTCATCGCCGCGATCTTGTCCAACGGTCCGTAGACGTAAGGCATCGGCGCCGCGATCCAATAACAGTCTTAGTTCAGCGCGTACACTTCTACCAGCGCAATGCCGACGCTGCTATTAGCGCCGCGGACAATCGCACTGTAAGGTCCCGGTGCCAGC
Organism: Verrucomicrobiota bacterium; assembly: GCA_030947045.1. Taxonomy (GTDB): domain Bacteria; phylum Verrucomicrobiota; class Verrucomicrobiia; order Chthoniobacterales; family UBA10450; genus JACCTI01. The sequence continues at coordinate 4,365 of JALYXP010000094.1, forward strand.
GTGCGCACGATCGCCGATTCGAAGTCGCTCGTAGGTGCCACCGTGCTGTCGATGATGGCCTGTTTGTCCGGACTATCGACCCAATTGTCGTTACTTGTCATGAGGGTGCCGTTCCCGTCATATAACTCCAAGGTCGGGTCTTGCAGCGCGCCGCTTAGACCCGTCGACGGACCAATTGCGCGGATGATCACTTTCTGTGAACCATTCGAGACGAAGAACCCGCCGAACATCACATTGTCGCCCGTCTGGACAAACCCGCGCGTCGAGATCTGGGCCAGCTTGGAACTCGCTCCTTGGTCAAGATCATACACTTCCACCAAACCCACTCCGGTTGTGTCGTTAACTCCGCGCACGATCGCACTATAGGCCCCGGGCGCTAGACTGGTCAGGATGGCTGATTCGAAATCACTCTTTGGCGCAATGCCGCTGTCGATGATCTCCTGCTTGTTAGCTGCATCGACCCAGTTGTCGTTCACCGCGATGGAGGTCGATCCACTAAAAAGCTGGAGCGTTGGGTTCTGCAGGTTTCCTGCTACCGGCACGGTGGGCCCGATCGCGCGAATCATCAGCCGCTTTGGCTGAGAACCTGTGATGATAAAGCCGCCGAAGAGCGCGTTGTTGCCTGTCTGTACCCGTAACCGCGTTGAAATATTACCGAGCGATGACGATACAACCGAGATCGGAATAGTCTGCGACACGGTGTTCCCGCTGTTATCGGTGACGGTGAGGTGGACCGAGTAATTTCCGGGCGCGGGAAATGTTTTCGCCGGATTCTGCGCGGTGGAAAATGTGCCATCGTCAAACGTCCATTGATAGGACGTGATGGTACCGTCAGGATCGTTTGCGCTTGCGCTGAAATTTACGCGAAGTGGTGCGGCGCCACTCGAGACGCTCGCGCTAGCGGTAACGGCAGGCGGTTGACCTGTGAAGCTTCGCCTAAGAAACCAGGGGGTCGCGGTCGGATCAGTCTTGAAGAATGCGAGGAGCTGGTCCGCCACTTTAGGGACGCCGCCGCTGGCGGAAGGATGTGTGAAGTCGGATTCCAGATCCGAACAAAGCCAGGTGAAACCATCCGAACGCGCCGTAAGACCATCCGCCCAGATATAAGGCCCCCATAAGATGAGCGGCGCCGCTACTACCCCTTTAGCCGGATCGAAATTCAGGTTGTCTGCGCCCTTGATTTGGTCTTCTATCGCCCACTTCACGGCGAACCCCGTTTCGTAAGCGAACGGCTCGGGATTCAAATCGGTGACGGTATTCGTGTAGGCCCGTGAGCGCGTGGAAAGGTAACTGATCTTAATGTTGGGGAATTTCGCCTTAAGATTGCGCACGATAATCTCGAGATCGGATTGCAAAGTTTGGGCATGGGCCGGGAAGGCTCCATAAGTGTTCGGCCGGGCGAGCGCTTCTTTCAGCCATACCACCTGGACCTGCTGCGGCGTTACACCCGCGGCCGTCAGCCGTTGATTGACGGTGCTCCAGGTTGCGGCATTTGGGTCGATCCAGGCAGGCGCGTCTTGTCCACCCTGGGCGCCATCGACGATAACAAGCTGCGGATTTTTCGCCGGGTCGGCATCAGCACGCAGCTTGAAGGACTGCGTGCCTTTGCTCGCGAATTCCTAAGTCGTATTCGACATCCCGATCGAGATCATGACGACTTGCCATTGGTCGAATCGGCATTTCCCGACGCGTTCAATGGTTTGATTTGATTGTTCGCGAGGTCGATCGCCGCCGCATCGTGCGCGGCCGGTCGCGTATTAGACCCGGCGGGATAAAGGCCGCCCATAAAACCTTTATAACTGCCCGGCCCCAGATCGTTCAGTGGGATATTGCCAGTACTGATAAGGGAACAATCCGCGCGCAAAACTGTGTGCGAAGTGAGCGCAAACGTTGCGACCACCAGAATGACGAGCGGAACCGACATGCCGCGACGCGGCCAAGAGCGAAACCCGAGGATTGATCTCTGAAATATCATGTCAGGTTTACGGTGCCTCGCATAAAACCCCGATACCATCGGAATGTTGCAATCTTTCGGCTCTCAACGCCTAGGGCAGCCTGGGAACAATTGCCGAAGAACAGCAGCGGCGCGAACCGCTCGTCAGGTACGTTGCCTTCGAGGAGCGTGCCCCACCCCGAACACGGCGACACAAAACACCCTGCGGGATCAGCGGCAACATAGACAAAGCCGCGAAGCGGTATCTGTCGGGCGGCAGCGAATCAACACCGTGGCTACAATGCGGCATGGCCGCACGGCGCGCATGGAGAGTTGCTACTGCAACGCGTAGACTTCGATCAGCGCGATATCGATGCTGTCATTCGAGTTGATTGTTGCTTCGAGCCTGCGCGGAGTTGTGGAGCGGTTTCGGTCCAGCTCCCGTTGCGCAAAAGAAGAATGGATCGCGGAGCGGCCGTCGTGAGGAGCCCCCTGCGGAACGCCGCGCAGTCGCTCACAGCTATTCCCGTCAGTACCGTCCCGCCCTCTCGAGGAGAGCTTCCCACCAGCCGCGGTTGTTCAGATACCAGTCGATCGTCGATTCCAACCCTTCTCGAAATTCGCGTCGCGGTCTCCAATTCAGCTCCTTCAGCGCAAAGCTGGAATCGATAGCGTAACGGCGGTCGTGCCCCAGCCGATCGGTGACAAAGGAGATGAGCGAGTGCGGCTTTTCGAGACGGTCGAGGATCAGCTTTACGACATCGAAATTCACCATCTCGCTGTTCCCGCCGAAGTTGTAAACGGCGCCTGGTTTTCCTTCGAAGAGCGCGGCGATGATGCCAGCGCAATGATCGTCGACGTGGATCCAGTCGCGCACATTTCGGCCGTCGCCGTACACTGGGAGTGATTCGTCGCGAAGCGCTTTGATAATCATTAACGGGATCAATTTCTCAGGGAATTGATATGGCCCGTAGTTGTTCGAGCAGCGCGTGACGATCACTTCCTGGCCGAACGTTTTGTGGCTGGCGAGCGCGACCAGATCGGCGCCCGCTTTGCTCGCCGAGTAGGGCGAGCTCGGCTCGATCGGCGATTGCTCGGTGAACCTCCCCGTTTCGCCTAATGAGCCATAAACCTCATCGGTCGAGACCTGCACGAAGCGCTGGACGCCGTGGCGTCGCGCGCAATCGAGCAGCACGCTCGTGCCAACGACGTTGGTGTGGATGAAGTTTTGCGGCGAGTCAATCGAGCGGTCGACGTGCGACTCTGCGGCGAAATTTACAACCGCGTAGAAGAGCTCATTGCTCATGATCGCGTTCATCTGCTCGGCGTTCGCGATATCGGCTTTGAAGAACTCGTAGCGGTCGCCGTATTTCTCCGCGACGCCATCAAGATTCGCGAGGTTGCCGGCATACGTGAGCACGTCCACGTTCGCGACCGACGTCTGCTTGTAATGTTCGAGAATATACCGAATAAAGTTGCTCCCGATGAAGCCACAGCCGCCAGTAACCAAGATGCGCATAGCCGCGCCTACTAGCAGCGCGACGGAGGCGACGCTAGCGGAATCTTCGCTGGCGGAGCGCTGGCGAGCGCGCGCTCGCATGGTCGATTGGACGCCGTGGATGATCGTCGCGCTCGGAGCATTCCTCCGGATTTTTCTGCTCGCGATCAAGCCGCCGCATTTCGACGAGGGGATCAATGGCTGGTTCGTCGACCAGATGACGAAGAACGGCTACTACCATTACGATCCGACCAACTATCACGGACCGCTCCATTTCTACATTCTCTTCGTCTCGCAGACGCTCTTCGGTAGGAATTTGTGGGCGCTCCGCATGCCGGTGGTGCTAGGGAGTATCTTCTGCATCTGGCTGGCAATGCGCTACGAGCCGATCGTAGGGAAAACGATCAGCCGCTGGGCTGCGCTCGCGATGGCCATTTCACCCGGGTTTGTTTTCTACGGGCGTTACTCCATTCACGAGGTTTGGCTCCAGCTCTCGCAGATGTTGTTCATCCTCGGGCTGCTAGGCCTCTGGCGGTTCGGCACCTCGCGCTATCTATGGTGCGCCGGAATGGGGATCGCGGGAATGATTCTGACGAAGGAGACTTACATTATCCATCTCGGCTGCGCGGCGATTGCGCTGCCGGTGGCATGGGTCTCTCATAAGATCGCGCCAACAGAAAACGCGAAGGCGGCGCGGCAGACGTGGACTTATGTCGACCTGTCGGTGATTATCTTCGTCGCACTCACCGCGATCGTTTTCTTCTACTCAGGGACGTTCATGAACTGGCCTGGGGTGAAGGGCTTAGTAGAGACCTTCGATGCCTGGTTCAAGACAGGACATAATGGGAACGGGCACGAAAAACCGTGGTACTACTGGCTAACCCTTATTGGCCGATACGAGGTGGCGGTTACCTTCGGATTGCTGGCCTGCGCGGCGTGCCTGTTGTTTCGCAATATCGCGATCCGCTATCTCGCGATATACGGCTGTGGCGTCCTGCTGGCCTATAGCATCGTCCATTATAAGACGCCCTGGTGCATCATCAGCATCGTCTGGCCACTCCTGTTCCTATTCGGGGCAGGAATCGCGTTGATTCCCGCGCGCTATCAGCGGGCCGCGACGATTCTCGCCGCACTTCTGCTTCTCGTCTCGCTCGGCCAATCGATCCGCCTCAACTACTTCCGCTGCACGACGGATACTGAACCATACGTCTACGTGCAGACTTATAACGATATCCGGAAACTGACCGACCCTCTGTTGAAGCTGGCGCATCGCAATCCGGTCGCCTACCAACTCGTCGGTCATATGATCCGCACAAGTGCCTATCCCCTCCCCTGGATCCTTGGTGACTTCCCGCGCGTCGGTTATTACGAAAAGGATAATTTGCCGAACATCCTCGACGCGGACTTCCTGCTCGTGCAGGAGGACAAGATAGCTACCGTCGAGCCGAAGTTGAAGGGGGCATATTACACAATGCCGCTCACGATTCGTCCATATCAGGACACGTCCAAGCTCTATTTAAGCGCAAAAATCTTCAAAGATTTCTTCCCGGGCAAAGTGCCTGAGTTCGCCGGCCGGGAAGCGGCAGCCACCCATCCTCAAACACGATGAAGTGGCTCTCGAGCGGCCTCGCTTTTGTCCATGCTTCGGCCGCGTGTGCGCTGCTGCTCGGCATCTGCTTTCAAGGCCTCGGACGTGGCGTAGCCATCTGCGCCTTTGTCCTCGCGCTTGCAGTAGCGGTGTTAGCCTATTGGCAGACTGCGGCTATTCCAGATGGCTTCACGGTGCGGAACTCAACGACTTCATACCCTCGCTTTTGGCTATGGGTGTTAGCGGCATGCTTCGCCTTCGTTGCCCTTCGCTCGTTCTGCTGGGTGCTCTACATCGATGGGAACCAGCTCAAGATTCAGTCGCCGAACAATCTCGGGGATCTTGGCCTACACCTTACCTATATCAAGACGTTCGCCAGTGGCGTACCGCTCTGGCCTGAGAACCCGATCTTCGCCGGTAGCTACATGCGTTATCCGGCGGGCACAGATCTGTTCAACGCACTGCTCTTACTCGTCGGAGTAGACGTAATCCACGGCCTCGTCTGGGCCGGCCTGCTTGGATCGGTGGCTACCTTCTACGCGCTTTACCGATGGGGCGGCACTTTCGGAGTCGCCGGATTTTTGTTTAACGGCGGACTCGCGGGCTTCGCGTTCCTGCAGACTTGGAAGGCGCTCGACTACCAGGGAGATAAGACAATCGCGTGGAAGAGTCTTCCTCTTTCCATGCTCGTTACGCAACGTGGTCTCCTCTACGCGTTGCCGGTAGGTCTCCTCCTACTTTGCCACTGGCGCGCAAAGTATTTCCAGACGCGCGCCGACGATGATGATTCGGGGCCGGCACGTGGTCCCCTCCCGTTTTGGCTGGAGGTTACGTTTTACGCCACAATGCCGCTGTTTCATGTGCACACCTTCATGGCGCTGAGCATCGTGGCGGCATTCTTCTTCGCGATCGGAAATAGCGCCATGCGCAGGGAGCTCCTCACCGTAGTCGGTGCAGCGTTTGTGCCAGCGACGTTCTTCATGTGGACGATCACCGATCATTTCCACGCCAGCTCCGTGCTTCAGTGGAAGCCCGGCTGGGTCCAGACTGGCACAGGCGATATGGCAATGCCGTTCCTCCGCTTCTGGATCTTTAACTTCGGGGCGCTCGTGCCGTTGGTCTTACTGTTGATCGGTGTCTGCGGGGCGCGCGCAATGCGGTCTAACGGGCGATTCAATATCCGATCGCACCGGGCCCTGGTTTTTCTCGCACCTGCGACGTTGATCTTTATCTTTGCCTGCTTCGTCAAGACAGCTCCGTGGGAATGGGACAACCTGAAGCTGATCATTTGGGCTTACCTGATCATGCTGCCATTCCTTTGGTCGGAGCTGATCTCACGCTGGCCCATGCCCCTCCGCGCCGGCGCGATTGCGGCGTTATTCGCGTCAGGCATTATCTCGCTTTACGGTGGGTTAGTCAGCAACCCGAGCGGGTTCGACTTCACCGATCGAGCCGAGTTAGACACGGTCGGGGCGGCGCTACGGAAGATCCCGCGCGACGGCCGTTACGCCGCTTACCCGACCTATAACCATCCGTTGCTACTGCAGGGGCGCCGAGTAGTCATGGGCTACCCAGGTCATCTCTGGACCCAGGGGTTCGACTACAGCGAGACCGAGAAGAAGTTAAATAGTCTGATGCGCGGCGCGCCGGACTGGCGGATGCAGGCGCAAGCGCTCGGAGCGCGCTACCTATTCTGGGGCCGCCTCGAGAAGGCTAATTATGCGGCTAGCGCGCGACCGTGGGAGAAGGAGTCTCAGCTACTCGCGACCGGTAACTGGGGTTCCATCTACGACCTGGAAGCCGCGCCCGCCGTTACTGCGCCCAGTCCCGGTCAATAGCTTCGCCCGGGAGCTACGCGGCGCGTTCGCGCCGAGCACGACCTGCCGCAGGTTCACCTTTTGCGCGACGTAGAAGGGAACACCGTCGCTGCTCTCAAGATCGCTCGTTTGCATGAACACCAGCAGTTTCGGAATCCCTCGCGTCTGGAAAAAGCGCACGATCTGTTCCGCCGCGAACTGCTCACTCGTGAGGCGAGCGCGATAGACGGACGCCACATCGCGCCCGCTCAGGCTCTCAGCCGCTGTCATGCGCTCGGCGAAAGTCTCGAGGCCATACGGCGCTGGACGGAAATGCATCGTCGATTGTTCCTCTGTTGTCTCGGGAGCACCACCGGCGCCCGATCGCTGCGGAACGCGAAGCGCAAGATGGCGAATGCCGCCTGCCTGAGTGTCGCGCAAGACAGCCCGGCAATGTTCACGCGACCTGCCGGTGCCGCCAATTTCGAGGCGCGCGATCAGCTTCTCGCGCGCTGCGACTCGTGTCGACGCGATCTCATCCAGCAGCGGTTGCTGATCGGCGCTGATGTTGTCCCAAGCGATACCAAACGGCGTGCCGCTCGTCTGGAACGCTTCGAGCAGAAGCGCAGCCGGCTCCGATCGCGCGCCTGAAGCAGCGCGTTCCGCCGGAAAATAAACAATGTCAGCTGCGGCGACGGTCGCGGCAAAATCGGGCCGCGCATCTGAAGAGCCCGCGGTATCAAGCGAAGCGCGTCTCGGCAGCGCCGGCTTGGAGGCGCATCCGCAGAAGTAAAACGTCAGCACTGCAAACGACAATCCCGCGACCGAATGCACGAACCGCATGGCGCGTTAAGCCCGACGGCCGCTGTGCGCGAGTAGGTCTGGCGCCGGCTCCACACGAGGCGCCGGGATGCGCAGGCGAAGACGGGTGCGCCAGCCCGCGGCGATGATGCGACAGCCGATCCGGAAAGTTCTTTCCCACGTCACGCCGGAAACCTTCTGCTCACCTGCCAGCCGCTTCCGTTCGTGAGCCGGTAATTCGACAATGCGTGCGTCGAGCATCGCCGCGGTGATCTGCGCTTCGATCGTCCAGCCAAATGTCATCTCGCGCGGCGCGATCGCTTCATACAACTCGCGGGCGATCAGCCGATGCGGCGCCAGATCCGTAAACCAGCGGCGAGTGAGCAAGCCGCACCAAAGTCCCAGCGCGACGTTCGCTAACACGTGTGAAAAACTCATGGTGCGCCAGTTGCGGCGCGACATGGTGCGCGCGCC
>JALYXP010000101.1 GCA_030947045.1 Verrucomicrobiota bacterium
ATTGTCCCGATTCCACCAGCGACAACGGAGATTACCGGCCCAAACGCCGCCGCGGTGAGGCCCGACTCGAACGCGCCGAGCTCATTCGAAGTGCCGATGAAGATGTTGTTCACAGCCGAGATCCGGCCGCGCATTTCGTCGGGCGTGAGCAACTGAATGATCGTGTGCCGGATCACGACACTGACGCTGTCGAACACGCCGGTCATGAAGAGCATTGCGATCGAGAGCCACAGATACGGTGAGAGTCCAAACACGATGGTCGCGACGCCAAATCCGCTTACGCAAAACAGTAGCGTTCGGCCGGCATGTCTCATCGGCGGCAAGTAGGCGATCAGGAGCGCCATCACGAACGCTCCGACGCCGGGCGCGGCGCGCATCCAGCCGAGACCAATCGGTCCGCAGTGCAGGATCTTGCTCGCGAAAACCGGCAGCAATGCTGTCGCGCCGCCGAGCAGCACCGCAACCATATCGAGTGTGATCGTGGCTAGAATCACGTTCTTCTTCACCACGAACCGCAAACCCTCCACCAGGCTCGCCCACGGATTGCTCACGACCCGTTCGCCCTGATCGTACTTCCGAATGCAGAGCACGAGAACGAAAAACGTGAGCGCGCAGATCGCGTCGAGCGCATAGATAAACGGGAACCCGGTGCGCGCGATCAGCAAACCGCCAATAGCCGGGCCAGCGACGGAGCCAATTTGGAAGATGCTACTGTTCCAAGTGACCGCATTCGCGAACGTGTCGCGCGGGACAAGCTTGGGAAAAAACGAACTTCGCGCCGCCCACCCGAATGTCCGTCCAGTCGCCGAAAACAACAGCAGAATGTAAATTAGCGGCAACGAAAGATCGTCGAATTGATACGAGGCTTGCCGCTCGAAGATGCTCGCGATCGAGTACAGAAAGCGGTTGCCGGTTTGTAGAATCCGGAGCGGCGGCAGGTTTAGGTGATTCCACGAAATCACCGCCAGACCTACCGAGCAGATTGCGCTGAGCGCCTGCGAGGAAAGCACGATCGTGCGGCGATTGTAGCGATCCGCGATATAGCCAGCCGGTAACGACAACACGACGACGGGCAGCGCGATCGCCAAGCCGACTAGACCGAGCGCGGTCGCGGAATTCGTGCGCGCATAAACCTCCCACTCCAGCGCGATCATCAGCATCTGGCGGCCGATTACCGACACGAGATTTCCCGCTGCGTAGAAGCTGAATGCCGGGAAGCGGAACGCTGCGTAGGGATCGTGTTTTGCCGGAGTAGGTTCGAGCGAGCCCTCTGCAGTCGCGGGCCGCCGTGAGGTTGGCGTTTCGTAGCCCGGAGGCGAGTCGTCTGGTTTTCGCTCAGCCATGTTCGCGCGTCATGTGGATACGCGCCGCACAGTAGATTTCGCGTTCGCCGCCGCAACCGTGACGCCGTCATCCCGAACGAAGTCGCGGGACCCCGCTGCATAACGAGTGGCTACGCAACGGGGTTTCTCGACTCCGCTTTGCTCAGCTCGGAATGACGGGGGCGTCAGCTACGGTAGCTTGTAGATCTCGAGAACGCCTACGCCGGTCGCGCCATCAGCGCCGCGCAGCATCGCCGTGTAAGCACCGGGCCGAGCGTCCATGACGAGTGCAGAATCGCGCGGATCAGGTGGCGCGAGCGCTTCCGCTTCGATCTCGGCCGACTGCGTGTCAGCCCAGTTGTCGTTCACCGCCAGTAGCACGCCGTCTGCATCGCGGATTTCGAGCACTGGATCGCCGAGCGGTTCAGCGACATCGGCGAGCGCGAGGGACGGTCCCATTCCGCGCACCACGAGCTTCGCGGAGGCGCCGTTACCCGCGACGATAAAACCTTCGATTAGCACGGAGTCATCGCCTCCGACGAATCCCCGCGCGCTGATGTTCCCTAGATGCGACAGCGGTTCGCGATCGAGATCATAAATCTCTAGCAAACCGATTCCGCTGCCCCCATCTGCATCACTCACGCTCGCCGTATAAGCGCCCGGCGCGAGCGTCTGCACGGCGGCGGCTTCCCGTTCACTCGACGGCATCAAACCAGTCGCGACGATTTGGTCCGCCTGCCCTTCAAGCCACGCGCGGTTTTTCGCGACAATCGCGCCGCTGCTATCATGCAGTTGGAGAAATGGGTGCGGCAACGGTTCGGCGAGACCGGCGTGGGTCAACGACGGCCCGAGCGCGCGAATCGCGACAGTTTTCGGCGCGTCACCCGTGATGATAAATCCACCGATCATCGCCCTCTCGCCGGGATCCACTTGCAGCCGGATCGAGATATTCGCGAGCTCGGCGGACGCACTGGAGAAAGCGGCGATTCCGCCCAAATCCGCTGGCGACTCCCGGGTGACGCCTTCCGGATCGCGCGGGAATTTTGCGTAAGGCAGGCGGGTCTCTTTGAATATGATTTGATCCGCACGAATCTCGAACGCCGCCAGAAACTCTTGCGTGCCGGACGCGCCGACGATGTCGTCTTGATCAACGCCGTCGCCGCTGATGCCGACTGCGCCGATGAGTTGCCCGTTGCGGTAAAGCGGGAAGCCGCCGGGGAAAATGGTGATGCCATTGCGAAACCGTGGATCCGGCACAAACGCGGGATTGAAACCGCGGATCGAACCCGGTGCGCTCGAGACGCCGGAAAACATTTCCTGCTGACCATTGAGCGGTCCGGGTGGATTCGGGTCAATGCCCGGCGGATAATGCTGTTCCGCGAGAAAGCCGACTGTCCGCGTGGAATAAGCGCTGTTGTTGCTCGAAAAGCCGAGAGCGGTTCGACCTTTTTGCACCGCGACGTCCCAGCTGAACATCGTGGCATCACCGGTGCGAAAGGCGGCCAGCACCGTCGGCGAGAGCCCAGCGATATTCGGATTGTTCACGACGGTGATGAAGGCTTCCATGTGTGTCCCGATCGGGAGACGGATGCCGGCGCGCGTGGTGCGGACGCGGTCCGCCGCGAACGCCACGATCCGTTCTACCTCCGCCTGCGTCAGGCGTGGTTGTCCATTGATCGTTCCCAGAATGGGATCGCCCATGATCGTTTGGCGGACCTGTCCCGCCACACCGCTGAACGTGGCGATCGGATAAGGGAACGGCGGCGGCGGATCCTGGATCGGATAATCGGCCGCGGCGTTACCTTGCAGGTTCAGCGCCGGAAGGCTGGTGCTGCTGTTGATATAGGCGAGGGCGAAGCCGTTAATGAAAACATCCGCCGCGGTGATGCCGGAGTCCGGCGCGAAACCTTTCTGCGCGGAGAGCGCGACATCTTCATCTCGATCGTAGTCGGCGATGAAGCCATTACTGCCGTCGCCAAACACGCCTACGCCGCCCACGAGTCGGCCGTTTTTGTAAAGGGGGAGACCGCCCGGCGAGCCATCCAACGAAGTGCCCGGAATCGGAAATCCGCGTGTGCCCGGCGACACCCCTAGCGGCGGCACGGGGACGGGACCAAGGAAGCGTTTGAAACGATTCACATCGGAAAACGGGAGGTTCGAGAAGCCAACGCCCACGAGCGGCCCGGGCGAAGTGTATTTCACACCCGGCGGAAAGTGCTGCTGAATAATGAAGCCCGCGGTGCGCGTGCTGAAGGCGTTGGAGTTGCTGCTGAGGAATGCCGCCGTTCCCGCACGCGACACCGCGTTGGCAATCTCATCGGGGCTCGGTTCGCCGCCACGCACATTCCAGACGCCGAGCACGAAGCCCTCACGGTCGGTCACGGCAATCACGCTCCCCGGCGAGATGCGCGTCGCCCGTGAGACTCCCTGGGTAATGATGCGCTGCACGTCGGTCGCCGTCAGCTGCGCGCGCGCTGGTGAGACGAGCGCGAGCGTCAGAATGGCAACGAAGATCAACCGATGCATCAAGTCGGTTTATCCGCACGAGGCACGCCGCGCCAGATGAAACGCGCAGACGCGCCTTGGACTTGCAAGCACAGCCAAAAGTCAGGCATCCTGCGCGCGAATGCGGCGTCTTCCCGGATCGCTGGCTTATGCCCGCGCAAGCCTCTTCGTAATTGCGGCCACCTTGCAGCTCGGATCGAGAGTTGCCTGCGCGGGTTTGCCGTCGTTGCCCAGGCGCGGGGCAACAGTGGAAATCAACGGCCGGCCAGCGGAGGGACGCTACTCATTCGGCGGCTTGTATCTCCTGACACGCATCGAGGAGGAGGAACAAGTGCCGCTACCCCCGTCGGACTTCAATCCCGACCCCGGAATAAGCAAATCGCGCGACGTTCCGATGCCGCCGGATCTTTTCCCAGCTCTCCTACCGCAGCTATCGGAATACGGTGAGGAAGCCGTCCCACGCTCACTCGGACTGCCGCGTAAAGACGTGCGCGAGATGCAGCCCCGCCGGACGAAGCTCGAGTATCCTGAATACCACGGTTCCGAACTCGGCCTCGGTGTTACTCCAGGCGATGAGCCGGTCCCGAATCGCTGGTTTGTCGGCTTCGGCCGATGGCAGCGCTACGCAGATCCGGCAGCCGAAACGCCCTATCAGCAGGGCGCGCTGAAGCTTTGGCATCCTTACTACGCTAGTTTGCTGAAGGGTGACTCACCCGTTTTCGGGGAAGACATTTTTCTCGATCTCACCGTGACAGACTTTGCGCAGTTCGAGCTGCGACGGTTGCCTACCCCGAGTGGCGTAAGCACGGCGCGGCCGAATAGCTCTGAGTTCTTCGGCCGGAGCACGCAGGCATTCTTCTCGAACGATTTGCAGTTCGCCGTCGACTTGTTCAAAGGCGAAACAGCGTTTAAACCGGTCGAATGGGCCGTCCGTTTCCTCGGCGTCTACAACAATAACTACCTCAACGTCCAGGAACGGAACGCCCTCGATCCCGATCCGCGTGGACCGGACAAGAGACCGCTCATCCGCACGCGTGACTTCTATGCACTGCAGGAGGCCTTCGGGGAGCTGCACATTCGTGATCTCTCGAATAACTACGACTTCATCTCCTCCCGTTTTGGTATCCAGCCGTTCGTCAGTGATTTTCGTGGCTTTATCTTCAACGACTCGAACCTCGGCATTCGCATCTTTGGGAACCAGCAGAATAACCTCTGGCAATACAACTTCGTCGCGTTCGACATGCGCGAGAAGGATACCTATTCCGACCTAAACCAGTTCCAGTCGCGCGAACAACAGGTATACATCGCAAATGTTTATCGGCAGGACTTTCTCGCGAAGGGCTACACGGCACAGCTAAGTCTCCACGCGAACTTCGACGAGGCGAGCCGCCACTACGATAAGAATAACTTTCTCGTTCGGCCGGCGCCGATCGGGGAAGTGCGCGACCATCATGTGCAGTCCTATTATCTCGGCTGGACGGGAGACGGGCACATCGGTCGCGTCAACGTCACCCACGCATTCTATCAGGTCTTCGGGAAGGACAGCTTCAACGGAATAGCCGGCCACGAAGTAGCGATCAACGCGCAGATGGCCGCCTTGGAGTTATCTCTCGACAAGGATTGGCTGCGGCACAAGCTCACCGTCTTCTACGCGAGCGGCGACGATAACCCGCGTAATTATCACGCGAGGGGCTTCGATACCATTCTGGATCGTCCGTTCCTGCTCGGCGGCCCTTTTAGCTACTACGTCCACCAGGGATTCAACCTTTCTGGGACAGCGATAAACTTCAAGCAGCGCGACAGCCTGGTTCCAAATTTTCGAAGCAGTAAGACTGAAGGACAATCGAACTTCGTGAACCCCGGGGCGATCATCATCGGCTATGGCGCTGATGCGGACCTTGCGCCAAAGGTGAAGGCATTCGCGAACGTGAACTACATCTGGACAGCGACTACCGAGCCGACGCAGCGCGTATTATTCACAAACCACGCGAGTAACGATATTGGCCTCGACGCGAGTGTTGGGCTCCAGATGCGGCCTTTGTTGACGGATAACATTATCATCAGCGCTGGCATCGGATTTCTGGTGCCCGGTCAGGGCTACAAAGATATCTACCGTGCTAACACCCGGCCGGTGCCTGGCTATCCGCAGGAGCGAGTCGGACCTGTCGATAAGTATCTGTATAGCGCAATCGTGACGGTTACGCTCACTTATTAATGAAGACGTGTTCCTTTGTCGGAGTTTTTCTACTTCTCGTAGCTGCTTCGTCTTCGCTTTTCGGCCAAGCCCTTCCGCCTACTTCCGTATCACCAGACCTGTTCATCACACATCCGGCGGGCGCGCCGCGCCGCAATTGGATCGACCAAACTCAAGCCGAAGCGAACGCCAAGAGCGTTGGCTGCAACGAGTGTCACAATGGTGTGGAGCCGATGCACTCCGCGGCGCACGTGGTGCTGGGTTGCACTGATTGCCACGGTGGTCACGCGGCCCGCGGCCTGTTAAAGGAGCAGGCGCACGTGTTGCCGAAGAACAAGGAGTTCTGGAAGACGTCGGCAAATCCTCCGAACTCGAACGTGTGGCTGAATCACGAGTCGCCCGAGTTCATCCGCTTCATGAACCCCGGCGATCTGCGCGTCGCGCAACAGGCTTGCGGACTCTGCCACGGCGAGATCGTGCGCAACGTGCAGCATAGCATGATGAACGACGGCGCGATGCTCTGGGGCGCGGCGTTGTATAACAATGGCGGGTTCTATCTAAAGAACTATCGGTTCGGGCAGAACTACGGCGCGGATGGTGTGCCCCTGCGCCTGAACAACTACACGCCGGTAAGTGCAGAGGACACGCAGCGGCATGGCATTTTGCCATTTCTCGATCCGTTGCCGCGCTTCAATCTCGGGGAGCCCGGCAACATTCTCCGCATCTTCGAGAAGGGCGGAGAGAAACAGCTTCAGCTAGGTAACCCAACTGTCGCGGAACCACCAGGGAAGCCGGCGCGTCGCCTTTCCGAGCGCGGGCTCGGGACGTTGAACAGGACCGATCCGGTATTCCTTGGGATCCAGAAGACGCGGTTACATGATCCCCTGCTCGGTTTCCTCGGGTCTAATGATCATCCGGGAGATTACCGCTCGAGCGGTTGCTCCGCCTGCCACGTCGTTTATGCGAATGACCGCTCCCCCACCAACTCCGGCTGGTGGAGTAAGTATGGACACCAGGGGCTTAGCTTCACCGCCGATAAGACGATCCCGAAAAACGAAAAGGGGCATCCGGTGACCCACCAGTTCACGCGCTCGATTCCTTCCAGCCAATGCATGAACTGCCATATGCATCAGGGAAATCTCTTTGTAAACCCATACCTCGGTTACATCTGGTGGGACCAGGAGACGGATGGTGAGCTAATGTATCCGAAGGAGCAACATAATCCGACGGACGCAGAGCTCGTCAGGCAGACGCAGGTTAATCCCGAAGCGGCGGCGGCGCGCGGACTTTGGGGCGACCAGCAGTTTCTCGAACGAGTCGCCGAGTTAAACCCGCGGCTAAAGCACACCCAGTTTGCCGACTATCATGGTCACGGATGGGTCTTTCGCGCCGTGTTCAAGCACGACCGAAAAGGCAATTTACTCGACCTGAGCGACAACAAGATCGAGCATGACGACCCGCAGAAATTCTCGAAGGCTGTGCATCTTAAGGATATCCATCTAGCGCGCGGAATGCAGTGCGGTGACTGCCACTTCAATCTCGATGTACATGGCAATGGTAACCTTTACGGCGAGCCGCGGAACGCCACGACGATCAACTGCATCGACTGTCATGGCACCGTGCGTCAGCGGCCGACGCTAATCACAACGGGGAACGGCGGCCGCGTCGACCTTGGTAACACGAGTAACACACCGTGGGGCCCGCGATTTACCTGGGAAGGCACTCGGCTCTGGCAGCAATCCACGATGTCGCCGGATATGCGTTGGGAAATCCCGCAGACGATCGACACGGTTGATCCAGCATCGGCTCATTATAATCCAAAGTCCGCCTACGCGAAGACGCTGCTCCGCGATGGCAAGACCTGGGGAGCAACGCTCGCGAGTAGTGACACCGGCCACGGGCGACTCGCGCACGACAACGACGCGATGGATTGCCAGATCTGCCACACGAGCTGGGCGACGAGCTGTTTCGGTTGTCACCTTCCGATGAAGGCGAATCAGCGTGTGCCGCAGAACAAATTCGAAGGTGTGACTGATAGGAACTACACGACCTACAACCCACAGGTGGTGCGCGACGATGTCTTCATGCTCGGCATTGATGGGACGGTGAAGAAGAATCGCATGGCGGTGGTGCGTTCTTCGAGCGCAGTAGTCGTTAGCTCCCAGAATGCCAACCGCGAATGGGTCTACTCGCAGGCTCAGACGATCTCGGCCGAAGGCTATAGCGGACAGGCGTTCAACCCGCACTTCCCGCACACCACGAGTGGTGTCGGCACGACTAAGACTTGCACCGATTGCCACCTTTCGAAGAACAACGATAACAATGCGTGGATGACGCAGTTGCTCGGCTTCGGCACGGGTACGGTAAATTTCTTCGGCCGCTATGCCTACGTCGGCGAAGGTCGTGAAGGCTTCCACGCGGTCGTCTGGACGGAACCGGAGGAGCCACAAGCGGCGATCGGAAGTCACCTGCAGCAGATCGCCTACCCGGATAACTATCGGAAGCACATGGAAGGCGGCGCGGAGTTACGCGAAGCGCATGAGCACAGCGGCAAGGACATTCAGGATCTGGTGCTGCGCGGCGAGTATCTCTACACAGCGAATGGCCCCGGCGGTCTCGAGGTTTTCGACGTGGCGAACATCGACCAAAAAGGTTTCTCGGAACGCATCGTGACAGCGCCCTTTTCGCCGCTCGGGCAACGGACCTATGTGCCGACGCCGTTCGCTACGTCAGTAGCGCTGCCGAGCACGGTCGCGCTCGACCCCGCTCGCAAAAGGCTCCCGGAAAACGAGGAGCAACCGATCGATCTCTTTTACGCTTTCGTCTATGTCTCGGACCTTCAGGAAGGCCTCGTTGTTGTGAATGTCGCTACGCTGGTGGATGGCAACCCGGATAACAATTTCCTGAAGAAGGATGTCGTGTTCAATCCCGATGGCGCGCTGACCGGCGCGACGTTTGTGGCAGCAGCGGGACATAGACTTTACATGACGACGCCACGCGGAGTTTACGTCGTCGATGTCAGCGACCCGATGCACCCGCACATGGAGGGGCAGCTAACAGGTAATTTCCTGCGCAACCCACGCTGCATCTCGATCCAATTCCGCTACGCCTTTGTCACCGATGATGATGGTTTAAAGGTGCTCGACATTACGAACCCCGCGCATCCGGTGCCGGTAAATGGCGCAGTTGTCGGGCTGGCGAATGCCCGCCGGCTCTACGTAGCGCGCACTTATGCCTACGTCGCCAACGGGCCGGACGGTCTCGCGATCATCGACGTCGAGAATCCGGAGCGCCCGCGTCTCGATCAAATGTTCAACGCCGGCGGCGCGCTGAACGACACGCGCGCGGTGCAGATCGGTAGCGTCAACGCCTCGATGTTCGCGTTGGTGGCGGATGGGAAGAATGGGCTGCGCGTCGTGCAGCTAATCTCCCCCGACACGGTTCCCGGCGCGCAGGGATTCAGTCCGCGGCCGAATCCGAAGTTGATCGCGAGCTACCACACCGCCGGCGAAGCGAATTCCGTTTCGCGCGGCCTTGATCGTGACCGCATCGTAGACGAAACGGGTGGCCAGACGGTCGTGTTCGGCCGTCGTGGTTCGCGACCATTCCACCTCGCGGAGATGGTCCCGTTCTTCCGGCGCCTCGGCAGCGGCGAGCTCTATACGGTCGAAGATGTAAACCTCGCAGACGGAAGACTCAGCACGCGGAGTGGCGCAAATCTCACCCCGATCGCGACGCCGACGCCGGCGCCGACCGAGCCTCCGATCGAACCAACGCCGCTGCCGATTTCGCTGCCGGAGAGGTAAAGCGCGTCGCGGAGCGCGTGAAGAGCACCGTTGCGCCGAATCAAATCACGATGGACGACCAAAATGGAAAGCCCGCGCCGGATGTCTCGCCGCTGACCGGAGAGCCGGAAACTGAGACGGTCGCAGCCCCGCGCATGCGCATACCGGACTTATTGCAACGGCCCTTCGACGTCCGGTCAGTGGCGCTAACAGGTCTGTTTATCCTGGCGCTTTTCTACACGATGTATTTCGCCCGCGCCGTCCTGTTGCCGGTCGTGCTCGCGTTGCTCTTGAGCTACTTGTTTCGCCCGATCGTGCGGGCGATGGCGAAGATTGGGATTCGCCCTTCGGCGGGAGCAGCGCTCGTGCTGATCGCAGCCGTCGCCACGATTGGCTACGGCGTTTCGTTTCTTTCCGCGCCAGTGAGCGGCTGGATCGAGAAAGCGCCGTATGGATTGGAGCAATTGCAACACAAGCTGCTTCCGTTACGCAAAAATATGGAGCAGGTCGCAAAGGCCGGCGGCGAAATTGACAAACTCACCTCGCCGAACGACGGCGCCGCTACACCAACCGTGGCCGTGAAGCAGAATCGTATCACGGACACTCTCTACGGCCGCGGCCCCGAATTCGCGGTGAGCGCAGTGTTACTCCTAATCCTGCTCTACTTCCTGCTCGCCTACGATGCGATCTTCCTGGGCAAGGTGCTGAAGCTGATGCCGACGCTGGAGGACAAAAAGCGCGCCCTCTCGATCGCGCACCAAATCGAATCCCACGTCTCGCGCTATCTGCTCACGATCACGCTGATTAACATCGGGTTGGGCATCGTCGTGGGCACCGCTGTCGGCCTTCTCGGCCTAAACAATCCGGTGATGTGGGGAGTACTCGTCGCAGTGTTGAATTTCGTACCTTACCTCGGCGCGCTAACGGGCATCGCATGCATGACAATCGGGGCGGTTCTGAGCTACGACAGTCTTGGTTACGCGATGCTTTTCCCGGCGACCTATCTGTTCATCGCGACGATCGAAGGGAACTTCGTGACGCCTTACGTGATGGGACGTTCGCTCACGCTGAACCCCGTGATCATCTTGCTGTCGCTCACGTTCTGGGGTTGGATGTGGGGCATTGCGGGCGTCATCCTCGCGGTGCCAATTCTGGCAGCTTTCAAGATCTTCTGCGCGCACATCGAGGAGATGGAACCTGTGGCGGAGTTTCTCAGTTAGGTCCGTGCGCAACAAGCGTCGCCGCACGGCAGGGGGCGGTGGTGCGCCAGCCGTCCTTTGTCCGGGCGATGGTGCTGTTCGCACTGACCAAGTCTGACGTCGGACCGGCGCCCCGGGCACGCCTGACCCGCGCCAACGAGTCCGCGCGCGCTGATGTTCGCCACCCGCGGGGTGCCCAGCGCGATCAATGTCGTCATTTCAGCAACGCACGAAATCATTCTGGTCGTGCATCTGCGCCGTCCGTCGCGCCGTAGTCCCTGCGCCTCAATGAGACTCTCCACTTCATTTCGCCTTGCCCTCCTCACGCTCGTGCTCGCCGTCGCAGCGCTGGCTGTGACCTCGCGATTGGGTAGAGGTCGCGCGGCAGCACCCGCTGTCACGACCGCACCGCAAGCCGAGAGCCAGGAGGTCATTTTGACCGCGCTTGCCGGCGATCAACCGATCGATCGCGAAATTGCAGCGCTCCAGTCGAAGGTCGTCAGTCAGCCGGAGTCCAATGCATTAGTAGAACGACTTGGCTGGGCCTTCGTCACAAAAGCGAGACTTAGTAACGACCCCGGCTTCTACAAGTTAGCTGAACTATGCGCCTCGCGCGTCTTAGCGTCGGCTCCTGGAGAAGCCGACGCGCTGCTGTTGCGTGGGCACATTTTCCACGCACTCCATCGCTTTCGCGATGCTGAAGCTGTGGCCACAGACCTGACTTCAAAACGGGAGTTTGTGTTCGACTACGCGCTGCTCGGCGACGCCTTAATGGAGCAAGGCAAACTCCCGGCGGCGGTCGAGGCTTACCAGAAAATGGTCGACCTTAAACCTTGTCTGCAGACATATAGCCGGATCGCGCACATGCGCTGGCTGAAAGGCGACCTACCCGGTGCCATCGCGGCGGCGGAACTGGCGGTGAGCTCAGGCAGTGCGAACGAGCCCGAACCGCTTGCATGGGCTTCAACCCGCCTGGCCTTTTACCTTCTCCAGGCCAATGATGCCGCCCAGGCACTCACGACGGCGCAGCGGGCGCTCCGCATCGCGCCGGAGTATCCTGCAGCACTCCTACTCGAAGGACGTGCTCTTCTGGCACAGGATCGGATACCAGACGCGATTACTCCGCTGAAGCGAGCTTCGGAGCTCAGCCCGTTGCCGGATTATCTTTGGACCTTGGCTGATGCGCTCCGTGCGAACCACCAGGACGATGAAGCTAACACGGTCGAGCAAAAGCTCCGCGGTACCGGCGAAGCGAACGATCCCAGGACGCTTTCGCTCTTTCTCGCCTCCCGGCGGCTGGATAACCCAACTGCGCTGCGCCTGGCGAATGCTGAGTTGAAAGACAGGCAGGACGTCTTCACTTACGATGCGGTTGCCTGGGCCGCATTCGCGGCTGGAGAGATCGACATTGCGCAGAAAAACGCCGCCCTCGCCCTCGCGGAAGGCACGAAGGATCCGCGGATTCTTTATCACGCCGGCTCGATCGCAGCGGCAGCCGCCAAGCCGCTGGAAGCTTTAACGCTTCTCAATCAAGCGGCTGCCGGCGCACCAGCGCTCCTTCCATCCGAACGCGGCGATCTCGCCCTCCAAGTCGCTGCGATCAACAGCGGCGCGTCCACCATTTCATCACGTTAACCAGCAACCAAACAAACAGAGACAGACAAACAACACATGATCAAAAAACAAATTTATATGGCTGGCGCCGCGCTCCTTGCGTTCTCGCTGCTGCCGCAACCGGCGCGCGCCTCCAGTCATATGGATGCACCGCTGATCACGCTCGATCCGTCGGCCAATACAACCGACGTCTACGCGTTCTTGCATAATCGGGAGTCCGACGGCGCGAAAGTGCTGGCGACATCTCTGGCCGTATATCCGCACGAAGAGCCAGGAGTTGGGCCGAACATCTACGGTTTCGACGATAACGTTCTTTATGAGATCCACGTCGCGACGGGCACGGATGTAGCCGCCGGACGCGCCACGATCTCTTATCAGTTCCGCTTCACCACTACTTTTAAGAAGCGGGATACGATCCTACAGGCTTATCTCGGGGTCATCAACGATGTCGATGATGCGGGCCAGAACCTGACGCAACGTTATACCGTGACTAAGATTGACCATAAGAATGGCAACGCTGCCACGGTTCTCGGTACGGGTGTCGTGCCGCCAAACAACCAAGGTATTGCTACCCCGAAATACGAGATCGGTAACGACGGTAACAATCCAGCGCGGCCCGGTGTCTCCGCACCTGATCAGCTAGATTTCTATACCAAGACTACGATCAAGGATCTAAGTGGCGGATATCGGTCTTTTGCCGGACAGCGCGAGGATGGCTTCTACGCTGATATTAACGCGATCTTTGACTTGCTTCAGTTCAAGAAAGGTAAAAACAGCTTTGATAGCCAGGGCGGCTTCAACCTCCATGAAATGGCGCTTGAGATTCCGCTAACCGAGCTGGGTGGCGACAAACAAGTGGTCGGCGTTTATGCTACCACGAGCCGGCAATCAATGCGTGTCCTTACAGATGGGTCGACTTCGGTTGCACCCGTCAACTCGGGGCCATTCGTCCAGGTTGGACGCCAGGGAAATCCGTTGTTCAATGAAGGTCTCGTCGCGCTGCAGGATAAGG
>JALYXP010000121.1 GCA_030947045.1 Verrucomicrobiota bacterium
GACGACATCCTGCTGAGCAGCGGCTTCCCGCTCCGCAATACCAACCGGACGCCGATCGGGCCTTTGCCGGCGCCGGCGGCACCGACGGTGGCGCAGGGTCCGAACACGGGCACGCTCAAAGCCGCAACCTCGTCAGTGTATGGCGCATCGCTCTACACGGCGCGGCTCGCGAAGGCATCGACTCCGGACGTCTACGTGGAGACACAACAACAAACGGGCGTTCGTTTCGCCTTTGAAGGTCTCACCCCGGGTGAGCTCTACAACGTCGACATCAATGCGATCGGCGCCGCCGGCCCGAGCGACTTCAGCGACGTCGGAACACTTCGTGTAATCTAAGTTCCACGCACAGAGGCGGCGAAGTTAGCCGCGAGGAGAGCGCGCGAGTCACAAACTCGCGCGCTCTTTGTTCTACCTAACAAGTCCACATGGCAAGGGCTGTGCAAGCCCGATGCTTGCGTTTTCGGGTGCGGCGCTGCTGCGGCGCTATTCTTTTCCGAGCGTCGCTAACGAGTAGCCCAAGATGCAAAAGTGGCGCGGCCGCAAGTAGAAGTCGCGCGGCTAAGACAAACCCCTTTCAGCAATACGTCTATCGCTATGCTCTGTCATCCCGAGGCTGGCGCAGCACGCCGAGGGACCCCACCTACAGGCTGCTGATCACACTATTGTAAGATTCGATCTACCACCGGGTGCGAGATCCTCGCCGTCTTCGCTGCCTCGGGATGACGCGCTCCGCCTACTTGCTCAGCTCGAGCATGCGCAGAATCGGCGCCTCGGCGCGTTTCCGCAGCGGCTCGGGGAGCGTGATCTCCGGCTGCATGTTGAGCAGCGCGGCGTGCGCTTTTTCGAGCGTGTTCATCTTCATGAACCGACACTCGCCGCAGAAGCAATTGTCCGTCGGGCCAGGGATGAAGTTCTTGCCCGGCACTTCGCGCTTCAACCGATGCAGCATACCCGCTTCCGTCACGACGATGATGTCGCGCGCCGGCGTGTCGCGACAAAACCCGACCATCTTTTCCGTCGAGCAAACTTCATCCGCCAGCATACGCACCGCATAAGTGCACTCCGGATGCGCCACCACCGGCGCGTCCGGATGTTCAGCGCGAATCCGGCCGATGCTGCGCGCGGTGAACTCGACGTGCACGTAACAGTTGCCCTGCCACAGATCCATCTTCCGGCCGGTCCGCTCCGTCACCCACGCGCCGAGATTTTGGTCCGGCACGAAGAGAATGTTTCGATCGAGCGGCGCGGCATTCACGATCTTGTCCGCGTTGCCACTCGTGCAAATCACATCGGAAAGAGCCTTCACGCCCGCGCTGCAATTGATGTAGGCGATGACGTAGTAGTTCTTCTCCGCGTGTTGCTTTAGGAACGCCTCAAGCTTGTCGGGCGGACACGATTCGGAGAGCGAACAGCCGGCGTCCATGTCCGGAATCAGCACGCGTTTGGTCGGATTGACGATCTTCGCCGTCTCCGCCATGAAATGGACACCGCAGAACAGGATGACATCAGCGTCTGTTTCCTGCGCCTTGTAACTCAGGCCTAACGAGTCGCCGACGTAATCAGCGACGTCCTGGATTTCTGCCACCTGGTAATTGTGCGCGAGGATGATCGCATTCCGTTCGCGCTTCAGCTCCGCAATCTCACCGGCGAGATCGAACCCGAAGTTTACACCGCTGCTTACCATCGGTTAACGTCGCCGCATTCCGACTGAGACTCAAACTTCGCTCGGCTTTATCGGCGCAGGAAAACTCGCCGGCTCGGTTATCCGCGGCCTGCTGCGGGCGGGCTTCTGCCGACCGCACGAGATCGTCGCCTCCGAGCCATCCGCTGAATTGCGGAAGGCGCTCGCTGCCGAAACGGGCATTCAGGTCACGGATGACAACGGCGAGGCGGCGAAGCATGCGAAGGTGATCTTTCTCGGCGTAAAGCCGGCCGTTGTGTTGCCGGTTCTCCAAGACCTCGCTGGAGTCATCGCGGACAAGCTGGTCGTCTCGCTTGCGGCCGGCATTCGCCTAACGAGTATGGAAGAGCTCGCGAACGCGCGGCTTCTTCGTGTCATGACGAACACACCATCGGCCATCTGCCGCGCTGCGACTGCGCTCGCCCGCGGCCAGAGGACGAACGACGCGGACGTCGAGCTGATCACTAAAATCTTCAGCGCAATCGGCGTCGTGGTGGAGGTAGGCGAAGAACAAATCGATGCTGCGACCGCGCTCGCCGGCAGCGGCCCCGCGTTCGTCTATAGCGTGATTGAAGCGCTCGCCGAGGGCGGGAAAGCGACAGGCCTGGCAAATGATGTCGCGTTAAAGCTCGCCACCCAGACGGTGCTCGGCGCCGCGCAACTTGCGCTCGAGACCGACGCGACGCCGGAGGAACTGCGCGCGATGGTCATCACACCGGGAGGCACAACCGCCGCAGGTCTCGCGGCGATGGAAAAGCACGCTACGAGCAAAGGCCTGATTGCCGCGGTGGAAGCCGCGGCGGCGCGCGGCGCCGAGATGGCGAGGAGCTGACCCGCGGCCTTATTTGAGGACGATTGCTTCCGCGATTCGGTTCGCTGGCAGTTGCGGTAAATGCTTCGTCACCCTTCCGACCTGGAGCTGAATCGGACCGGAGAGATTTCCATGAATCCGATACTCTCCTTTCGCATTTGTGAAGGTGCGGTACTTCCGCCCCTTCGCGACCACAAGCACTTCTTTGCCTCGAGCCGGCTTCCCACTCGTTAGGTTAACCACGCCCGAGAGCGACGGGGGCGCAGAGGGCAAAGGTGTAATCAGAAAAGTGCGATAAAGCACATCGTAATAGACGGCCATTTCAGTGGGTCCTTGATAACCAAAGGCCGGACCGCCAACTGTCACCGTAGCTGACGAGATCGTCCCGCTAGAGCCTGAGCGTGTGTCGCTGTTAGTCCAGCTCCAGTTCCCTGTGGCGCGAAGGGTCGTGTTAAGCAGACCTGCAAACCCGAGACCAGCCTGGGCCGAGAAGCCGACGTCGTATTC
>JALYXP010000142.1 GCA_030947045.1 Verrucomicrobiota bacterium
AAACTGGCGACGCATTCGGCGTTAGCCAGCGCGAAGCTCGCCGCCGCCTTGAGCGACGACGACGTGGATGAAATCGGAATGACGATCGCGTATCTAAAGCGCGCATTAAAGGCCATTACCGTCTCGATGGAAGCCGCCGGTCAGATGTTGACTGAACGGGTGGTTTCGCCACGACAGCACGGCGCTCTGATGCAGCGCCTATTTCAGGTGCGCGACGGCATCATCACGCTCATGGGCGAGTATCGCGGCGAGTGGCTGCGCCGCTTCGGCAGCCTCTAAGGGCTAGCCGTTGAATGAACTAGCGGCTTTCCCGTCCAAACTTATGCACGCGGAAGCATCCCCAGTGGAAGCCGAAGTTTCGGACGCAGATTTAGTCCAACGTTGCCAGACTGGCGACACCGAAGCATTCGACCTCCTGGTGGGACGTTACCGGACGCGCGTTTTTGGAATGATCTACAACATGGTACACAGCGAACAGGACGCCTGGGATCTCGCCCAGGACAGTTTCCTGAAGGCGTGGAAATCGATCGGCCGTTTTCGCGGGCAATCGAGCTTCTACACCTGGATCTATCGGATCGTGATGAACGTCACAATCGATTGGCTGCGCAAGAAGCAGGTAAGAGGCACCGGCGCAGAGTTCGACGACGCGATTCATCTGAAGGAGATCGATCCTGCTTCGCGCACCGTGCCGAAAGCCGATGCATTGCCGCATGAGCGGATGCAGCATGGCGAAATTCGCAGCCGGATTGATGCCGCGATCGCGCAACTGTCGCCGGAACATCGCGCCGTCATTTTGATGAAGGAGATGGAAGGCATGCAATATCACGAGATCGCGGAGTCGCTCGGCTGTTCGATCGGAACGGTGATGTCGCGGTTGTTTTACGCACGAAAGAAGCTGCAAAATCTGCTGAGGGATGTTTATGAAAACGTTTGAAGAAAATTGGACCGCCTGGCTCGATGGCGAGCTGTCGGGTAAAGAGTTGCAGAAGTTCGAAGCTTCGCTGCCGGATGTTTCCGCAGCCGAGCTGGAGAAGCAGGATTCGCTGAAACTCAGTGCGCTCCTCCAGCGTGAACTGGCGCTGCAGCCAATGGCTAACGCCGAGTTTTTCAACCATCAGCTTCGGACTGAAATCGAACGCGACGCGGCGCAATCAGCTCCTCGGGAGACGTCGGCGGCGCGAGCACCATGGTGGTCGATCAGCCGGCTCGCTTGGGCTGGCGCCGCGTCGCTCGCGATCTTCGCCGCGTGCACGTTCTTCGTCCTGCGCAGCGATAATGTCGGCGGTCAGTCGACTTACCTGACGCAGGTGATTAACGCTCGCGTTGACCCCGAAGTCAGCCCGAATGCGACGATCTCGATGTTCGAAACGAAGGAAGACAAAGTGACGGTGTTGTGGGTCGAAGGCCTGCAGTCGCTCCCTTCCGAATACGCGGCAAAGTAATCTCATGCGCCGTCCCCTCCTCGCGATCACCGCTGCGATCCTGTGCGTTTGCACGGCGTCGATTGCGCAGGCGGCGGACAGCGTCTGGAGCGGACTCGTGATGGCGAACAACGCGCCCGAGCCGACGCCGATTCCGGCAGAGCTAAACAAGTTCGAGAGCACGCTGAAGCAGCTCTTCGGCTACAACCAGTTTCAAGTCATCGGCCAGTCCCGGCAGACGCTGAAAAAGGGCGATGAAGATTGGCGCGCGTCGAGCAAATACTTCTCGCTCCATGTGAACTCGAAGTCCGCTACAACCTCGACTTACCGCTTGAATCTACAGCTCTTCCAGGAGCAGAAGCTTCTGCTCGAGACGGAGGCGAAGCTGAGCAAGAAAAGCCCGCTCGTGATCCGCGGGCCACAGGTGGGCGATGGTCAGCTCGTCTTGCTGCTCGTCGTCGAGTAGCGGCGGTCAGAGAACCGGCGGCCGTTCGGGCGCAGCGGCTGGCGGAACTCGTAACGCTCCGTCTTCTTCCAATCGCAGCGCCTTTGCGCGCTGCCATCCCGTGACCGCCTGCGTCAGCAGGAAGAACGTCATGAACACCAGCCATATCGAGCCAGTCGTGAAGGCATAGATCGTCAAAAGCGCGCCGCCCGCCAGCCCGATGACGCTAGCGATCTGCAGGCTGCGAATACGACCAAACGGAAACCAGAGCAGCGACCGCAAAATCTGTCCGCCATCGAGCGGGTAGATTGGCAGGAGATTGAAGATCAGGATGGCGACATTGATGTAACCGATCATCACGACGAGCCGGTAGAGATCGGGTGAACTGAACGCCGCGCCCGAGCGAAAGACGAAGACACGCGCGAGCGCCAAGAGCGGGAAAAGTGCGACGTTCACGAGCGGGCCAGCGGCGATGCTCCACAACTCCGCGCCGGGTCGGGGCGGCGGACGCACAAAAGCAATTCCGCCAAACGGCCAGAGCAGAATGCGTTCAGCGATTCCGCCGACCTGTCGACAGGCGAAGGCATGGCCGAACTCGTGCAGCAACACGATCACGAACAGCGCCAGGTATTCGTAGATCGCAAACGTCCGCGAGGTGTAGCCGTGCGGTCGCGACGTCAGCTGATAAACAGCCACGAGAAACCAGCTGAAGTGCAGCGACACCTCGATACCTGCGAGGCGAAAGAGCCGAATAGAACCGCCTAGCATGAGCGTGAATATCGCGTGCGCCGACCGCGTCGTCCACCGACGAACAGCGGCATGCCGTTTGTCGTGCGGAACAACGACACCGGCACAATCCCTCCCCCGGTCAGAGTGGCTACAAAGTCCGTTCCCCGCGGTCGTCGCGCGACAGCAGCAGCCGCATCGGAATCATCGACGACTCGTAGAAGCCATAGCGCTTAAATAAATCCTGCGATCGCAGCTCCGGGCGATCAGTTAGCAGCGTGATGCGCAGGAAATTCTTCTGCTTTGCGAATTCGATCGCGTGCTCGAGCAAGCGCGACCCGTAGCCTTTACCCTGGAAGCTTTTGTGGACTACGAGATCTTCGAGCACCATAACGAATCCACCTTCCGCCGTGCTGATTGTGAAGAGCAGATTGATCATCCCGACGATCGTGCGGTCCTGGCGGAGGACGAACACGCGGCCGCGATTCGGCTGCTCAAAAATCAGCCGCAAACCGTGCAATTGTTTCTCCTTATCCGGCCGGAAGTCACTCTCCTCGCTGAAGAGCTCGCCAAGCAGCGTCGACAACTCATCGAGATCTTCAAACGTGGCTGGCTCGATTACGACTTCGCTCATGCGGGCTGCCGTTATTCCACAACTGACGTGCGCTGGCAATGCGCATGTCGGCCGAAGCCGTCATCCCGAGCGAAGTCGAGGATCCCGCGGCGTAACGTGGCGTACTGCAACGGGGTTCCTCGACTTCGCTCGGAATGACACCGTTACCGCCGCGTTGACAACCGCCTCGCTGTCCCTAATGTAGCCGCTCTCTGTCGCCTCGGGCGGCGGATTTGTTTATGAAACGCACTCTACAGCGCTCGAAGCGCACACGGAAAAATCAGCACGGTTTTCGTGCGCGGATGAGCACCAAAGCCGGTCGCGCCTGCCTCGCCCGCCGTCGTCAGCGTGGTCGTAAACGCCTCCTGCCGAAGGGCGCAGACGTGCAATACGCGCGTCACACGCAGGCGTAATCCGCCGCAATTATTTAACGCTGCAATTCGCGCAGCGGGCCGGCGTATCCAGTCAGCTCGAGGTAGCCGCGCCCTTTGATGTCATGGCCGGCCTGCGTTCCCGTCACCTCCACCGCACCCTCCCAATACGCGAGCGGCATCAGCGCGAGCTCCTGATTCGCTAACACCGGCCGCACCTGGATCTGCAGCGCGCGATCAGGGATCTCGATTCGCCATTCGATGGGATAATTCGCGCTGGTCTTACCGCTCTTCCACCAGCGCGTCGGTGTCATCTTGAAGGCTGATTTCGGCAAATGCGTGGTCGTGCCATCAACTGCGATCCACGTGCCGCTTGAGGCCGGATCGGCAGCGCCATTCTCGAGCCGCATTTGATAGAGCATCAGCTCAGTTCCGTCGTCGAAGGCCACTGATAGCCAATCCCAGCCGACCTGATCCGGCGCGAGCTGGCTGGTCGCCCACTCATGGTCGAACCAGCTCTCGCCCAGCACGTGGAGGTCCTTACCGCCAATACGAATCGTGCCTTCCGTCGCGAGACGCGTGAGCGAATAATAGTGCGAGGCATGCCCCTCGCCTGCGGCTTTCGTGCTGACGCCGTCAGCGCCGTGGATCGCGGGCGGCTTTTTCGTCTCCAACCGCAACTCGATTGCCATGTTGGCACTATCAGCATGCAGCGTGAAGCGGCCCTCCGCGTCCATCTGCAGCGTCCATGACTCGATCCACGCGAGCCGTTCGCCGTCGTCGAATCCGGCCTCCCCGAACGTACCGCGACTATTCTTTTGCGCGAATTCGAAACGCTGGCCGGCCGCGTCCGTGACGGTGAAGTGCGCGAACTTCAAGTCACTCACCACGAATCGCGACATCGTCGGATCGCGCTCCTCCAGTGGCCGGATACCTTGCCGGAAAAAGGTCAGCTGATAACCGAATCGACGGCCGGAATCATCCGCCAGGTTGCCGGTAAAATACCACCACTCGGTTTTGAATCCCGGGTGCGAATGATGATCCCGCGGGAACTCGTAGGCCCATCCCGGCTCGGCGACACGCCAAGCCGCCGTCGCGACGGAAACACCCACCAAGCAAAACAGAAGCAGCCTCTTCATTCGCTCCGCAGCGACTCCGCGATGACCAAACGTCCAGCTCGCCACGCCGGCAGGAACCCGGCGACGATTGCTGCCGCCACAATCCAGATCGGCGTCAGTGCCAGGGACGCCCAAGGAAACGCGAGTTGAATGGTCCAGCCAAAGAACGCGCGGTTAATCACGCCGGTCAGCAC